>CAYMFP010000097.1:0-10108 GCA_964389385.1 uncultured Phycisphaeraceae bacterium
ATCCCCTACAACACGCAGAATACGAACGCCTACCAGCAGACCAACGTCTTCCTGCGTCCGATCTTCGACGTTTCGGGCACGGGCAACAGCCCGAGCAACATCGGCCTGTTCGTCGACTGATCACTGCCGCTCACGCGGCTGAGAACGAACATCGCGACGAAGCCCGCGGAGACCGCGGGCTTCGTGCCTTTTGGAATCCATGCTCGGCAGGTCGGCGTGCCCGTTGGCACGCACCCTCCGCCGACACGCGTTCACACCGGGCTCGGCACCGACTCCACCACCCGCTCCAGCAGCCCCGCCGCCGCGGCCACCGGCGCCCCCGGCCCGTGCTCGCGCGTGATCAGCCGGTGCCCCAGCACCGCCGGCACGCACTCCAGCACGTCCTCGGGCACCGCGTAGTCCCGCCCGGCCATCAGGGCCGTCGCCCGCGCGGCCTGCGCCAGCGCCAGCGACCCCCGCGGCGAGACGCCCACCCGCACCTCGGGGTGCCGCCGCGTCGCCTCCGCGATCGCCACCACGTACCGCCGCAGCTCCGCCGAGAGCCGCACGGCGTCGGCCCGCTCCTGGAGATCGAGCACGGCCGCGGGCGTCAGCACGGGCCGCAGCGCCCCCAGCCCGTGCTGGGCCGGGCGCAGCTCGAGCAGCTCGGCCTCGACCTCCGGCTCCGGGTAGCCGAGGCTCAGGCGCATCAGGAACCGGTCGAGCTGGTTCTCGGGCAGGGGGTACGTCCCCTCGAACTCGTACGGGTTCTGCGTCGCGAGCACCATGAACGGCGGCCCGAGCGGGCGGGTCACCCCGTCCACCGTCACCGCCCCCTCGTTCATCGCCTCGAGCAGCGCCGTCTGCGTGCGCGGCGTCGTCCGGTTCACCTCGTCGGCGAGGACGAGGTTCGCGAAGATCGGGCCCGGGCGGAACTCGAAGCGCGATCCCTCCCGGTCGTACACCGTCACCCCGATCAGGTCGCTCGGGAGCATGTCGGGCGTGAGCTGGACGCGGGAGAAGGAGACGTCGAGCGAGCGGGCGATCGCGGTCGCGAGCAGCGTCTTCCCGACGCCGGGCACGTCCTCGATCAGGGCGTGCCCGCGGGCGAGCAGGCACGCGATCAGGCGATCCACGGCCGCCGGGTCGCCCCGGTACACGGATCGGACGTTGTCGCGGAGCCGGTCGATCGCTTCGGTCATGCGCGCCTCGGACTCCGCTTGCGGTCAGGCCCTTCCGCGGGGATGATGTTCGACCCGCGGGCGGTCTCCCCGGGCCCGGGAGGGGCAGTATACGTGAGGACTCCACCCCGCCGGCAGGACGGCGGCACCCCAGGAGGGGCGTTGACCGACCGCGGCGAGAGAGACGATCCCACCGCAGCCGCGCCCGACGCCGAGGCGTTCCCGCGCGGCGGGCTCGCGCCCGAGCCCGTGGTCGTGCGCGACCTGCCGTGCGTCCACTGCCGGTACAACCTGCGCGGGCTCCCGCTGCTGGCGGAGTGCCCCGAGTGCGGCGTGCCGGTGCGTCTGACGATCGCGGCGGCGCTCGATCCGGAGGCCGAGAACCTCGAACGCCTGTTCGCCCCGACGCTGACGGCGGTCGGGCTCGTCGTCTGGTCGGGCGCGGCGCTCGCGGCGGCGGCGGCGCTCTGGGCCGAGCGGGGCGCGTCGCTGCTGCGGCTGCTGGCGTCGGTCCCGCCGCCGGCGATCGACCTGGGGGCGATCGGGGTGGGGGCGACGCTCTGCTCCGGGGCGGGGGCGCTGGTGCTCGTCCGGCCGCACCGCGGGATCACGCCGCGGCGTTCGCTGCTCACGCTCTTCGGGGTGCTGCTGTACCTGCCGCTGGCGTACGTCGTCGGGCGGCTCTTCGACACGGACCCGCTGGCGCAGCTCGCCGGGGTGCGGCCGATCGCCGCGCACGCGTGGTGGCGGGGGGCCTTCGCGGCGCTGGTGTCGGCGATCATCCTGATCCTGCGTCCGCCGGCGGTGCGGCTGGCGATGCGTTCGCTCGTCGTGCGCACCGGGCGCGTCGACCGGCAGCCGATGTGGACGCTCATCCCGCCGGTCTTCCTGTCGTTCGCGGGCGAGCTGCTGCTGCTGGCGTCGGCGCACGCGGGGGTGAGCCTCGGGTCGGGGCTGCGGCTCGCGGCGGTGCTGACGATCGTGGTCGGGGCGACGCTGTTCACGATCGGGCTCGCGGGGATCGTGGTGGACACGTGGCGGCTGCGGTCCGTCATCGCCGGGCGCGACGTGCTGAGCGTGTTCGAAGCGCTGGGGACGCCGCGCCCGCACGACGCCGCGGCCGCCGGGACGGTCAGGGAGGACATATGAGCCCCGCCGAACGCGACCGTTTCGACGATCTGCTGGAAGAGGCGATCGAGGCGCTGCCGCCGCGGATCCGGGCGCTGCTGGACGAGATGCCCGTCATCGCCCTCGACGAGCCGACGCCGGAGATGCTCCGCGACCTGGGCATGCGGCCGGGCGAGGAGGAAGAACTCTGCGGGCTGCACACGGGCGTGGAGAACACGCGGCGCACGGTCGAGGCCTCGGGGGAGCTGCCGAGCCAGATCCACCTGTTCCGCCGGGGCATCGTGGCGGCCGCGGGGGGATGGCGGCAGCGCCGGGCGGACGACCGGATCTACGACGAGATCATGACGACGCTGCTCCACGAGATCGGGCACCAGATGGGGCTGGACGAGGACGACCTGGAGCGGCTGGGGTACGGGTGAGGGGGCCGGGATTCGGGAATCGGCATTCGGCGATCGGGGGCCGCCGAGCGGGGGGGCGGGGGAGCATGCGGACAGGCGTCGTAGCGCCTTCCCGCCCGCGACGGCCGAATCCCGAACGCCGGATCCCGCGGCCCGCCGCCTTCCCCGCCGCCCCCCCTCCGTCGCGTAGACTGCCGGTACCCCATACCCGGAGGTACGACCGCATGGCCAGGCTCCAGATGTTCTCCCGAGGCATTCCCCGGCTCCTGATGATGCCCGCCCTGCTCGCGCTCGCCGCGGGCGCCGCGTCCGCGACGGCGCAGGGGGGGGCGACCGAAGCCGGCGAGCGCGCCGCGCGGGGGCAGGACGCGGCCGGGCGCGGCGGCGTCGCCCATGTCGCGATGCTCGAGATCAGCGGCAACCCCGGCTTCCGCCGCGGCATCCTCGACGCGCTGACGGCCGGGGCGGACGACGAGCAGCTCTCCATGCTCGAGATCCTCGGGCGTCTGCGCACCGTCGCCACCGACGACCGGTACGACGGCGTCGTGATCCGCCTGAAGGACGCGGAACTCGGCCAGACGCAGGCGCAGGAGATCGGACGCGCGATCCGCCGCGTCCGCGAGGCGGGCAAGAAGGTGCAGGTCTTCGCGGAGGGGTACGGCGCGCCCGAACTCCTGCTGGGCTCGCACGCGGACCAGATCCTCCTGCAGGAGGGGGGCGTGGTCAGCCTGCCCGGCATGTACATGGAGGAGATCTACCTCGGCGACACGCTGCGGTGGATCGGCGTGCAGCCGGACTTCGTGCAGATCGGCGACTACAAGGGGGCCAGCGAGCAGATGGCCCGCGGCGGCCCGAGCGACGAGTGGAGCCAGAACATCGAGGGCCTGCTCGACTCGCTCTACGCGAACATGCGGGCGCAGCTCTCCGAGGGCCTCGGGCTGAGCGACCGGCAGCTCGACGCGGCGATGGAGCAGGCCTTCATGGCCTACGGCGGCACGGCCGAGCGTCTCGGGCTCATCCACGCCACGGTGGACCTGCCCGACCTCTACGACGCGATCGACGAGTACTACGGGGCGGACGCGCAGTGGACGGAACTCGCCTCCGCCGCCGACGCCCAGGACGACATGAGCGCCATGATGGCGGCGAACCCGCTCGCCGGGCTCATGCAGATCGTGGAGCTGCTGGAGGGGCCGGAGCCGCAGCGGGCGACCGCGCCCGCGATCGCCATCCTGACCATCGACGGCGCGATCGTCGACGGCGAGTCCGGCGAGGGCGGGCCGTTCGGCGGCGAGATGACCGTCGGGAGCCGGACGATCCGCAACGCGATCGAGGACATCCTCGACCAGGATCTCATCCAGGGCGTGATCGTCCGGGTCGACTCCCCCGGCGGCTCGGCGATCGCGAGCGAGGTCATCTGGCAGGGCCTGCGCCGCCTCGCGGAGGAGAAGCCGGTCTGGGTGAGCATCGGGTCGATGGCCGCCAGCGGCGGGTACTACGTCTCCGTCGCCGGCGAGCGGATCTACGTGAACCCGTCGAGCGTGGTCGGGTCGATCGGCGTGGTCGGCGGGAAGCTGGCGCTCGGGCCGCTGTTCGAGAAGGTGAAGATCAACGCCGTCGGGCGCGCCCGCGGGCCGCACGCCGGCCTGCTCTCCATGGCGAGCCCGTGGGACGAGGCGGAGCGGGCCGTCGTCCGCGAGAGCATGAGCGAGACGTACGACCTGTTCACGAGCCGCGTGCAGGAGGGGCGCCCGCAGATCGACCTCTCCCGGACGGCCGAGGGCCGGCTCTTCACCGGCGACGTCGCGGTGAAGCTCCGCATGGCCGACAAGATCGGGACGATCGAGGACGCGCTCGAGGACATGCGCCTGGCGCTCGACCTGCCCGAGGGGCACGAGGTGCTCGTCTACCCGGAGCCTCCCGGCATCGACGCGCTGCTGGAGAGCCTGCTCGGCGGCTTCGGCGGGCTTCCCTTCGGGGGCGGCTCGGCGCTCGCGGGCGACCCCGCGATGCTGCCGATGGCCGCGACGCTCCGCTCGCTGCTCGGGCGTCACCGGTTCGACGCGATCCGCGGGCAGATCAACGCGCTGATGCAGATGCAGGACGAGCGGGTGCTGCTCGTCTCGCCGCGGGCGCTGATCGTCCGCTGACGCCGCTCCCCAGGGCGGGGCAACCCGGAAAGCAAACGGGGCGGACCGTGCGGTCCGCCCCGTTCTTGTTTCTTGCGGCCCTCCCCGTCGGCGGGGTGAAGAAGTGTAAGGGCGGGGCGGGGGGGGGGGTGGGGAGGGGTCAGAGTTCCATGATGTCCTTGGTCTTGGACTCGATCGCTTCGTCCATGGCCGTCTCGTACTTCTTCAGGAGCGACTGGATCTCGTCCTTCAGGGTCGCGACCTCGTCGTCGGGGATGGTGCCCTTGAGGGCGTCGGCGTGCTTGTTGGCGTCGCGGCGGGCGTTGCGGCAGACGACCTTCTGCTCCTCGCCCATCTTCTTCGCCTGGGCGGCGAGCTGCTTGCGCCGGTCCTGGCTGAGCGCGGGGACGTTGATGCGGATCTGCTTGGCCTCGACCATCGGGTTGAGCCCGAGCCCGCTCTTCTCGATCGCCTCGCGGATGGCCCCGATGGCGCCGGCGTCGAACGGCTTGATGAGGATCTGCGCCGGCTCCGGGATGCTGATCGCCGCGAGGGACTTGAGGTCCGTCATCGACCCGTAGTAGTCGGCCTTGATGTAGTCGACCATCGCGGTCGTCGCACGCCCGGTCCGGATGCCCTTGAGCTCGCTCCGGAGGTAGTCGAGGGCCTTGCTCATCGAAGCCTCGGCGTCGGCGAGGATCTGGTCGGGGGTCATCGTGGTCTCGGCCATGCGTCGGCTCCTTCTCTCGTTCGTAGGGGAAAATCTTACTCCGCCCCCGCCCCGGGCGGAAGGTCCGGAGCGGGCGGCGGAGCGGCGGGCCCTCCCCGGTCAGCCCCGCGCGAGGCTCGCGACCGCACGCTCCACGCGCCGCGCCCGCGTCTCGGGACGCTTCGCGGACTCCACCGACTCCACCCATTCGCGCCGGTGCGAGAAGCTCAGACGCTCCCACGCTTCGCCCACGCCGGCCGCCCGGATCGCCGCCAGCAGGTCGTCCGGCGCGGCGACCTCGCGCGGTCGGTCGTCCGCGGCGAGGCGGACGCGCACCCGCTCCCCCGCGGCGACGCCGGCGGCCTCCCGGTTCGCCCGGCTCAGCGGGATCCAGAACGCGCCGCCCATGGAGGCGATGGTCGTCCGGAACTCGTGGCGGCCGACCGTCGCGACCACGGGGGCCCGTACCTTTCCGAACACGGCCCGCGGGTCGAACGGCACTTGGATCCCGCAGGCGCTGGTGCCCTCGTCGCGGAGGACGACGGCCTCGAACTCCGCGGCTTCCCCGGACGCGTCCGCCTTCGCTCGGGCCATGGTGGTTCTCCTGGGGCGGCCCGCCCGGAACCGGCTCAATCGTTCGTGACGAGGGTCCCGATGTCCGCGCCCTGGATCACGCGCCGGATGTTGCCGTTCTTTTTGAAGTCGAAGACCAGCACCGGGATGCCCTGCTCCTGGCACATCGCCAACGCCGTCATGTCCATGATCCCGAGGCGCTTCTGCAGCGCCTCGTTGAACGTCAGCCGGTCGTACCGGGTGGCGGTGGGGTCCTTCTTCGGGTCGGCCGTGTACACGCCGTCGACCTTCGTCGCCTTGAGCAGGACCTCGCACTCCAGCTCCGTCGCGCGCAGCGCCGCGCACGAGTCGGTGGTGTAGAACGGGTTGCCCGTGCCGGCGGCCAGGATCACGACCCGCCCCTTCTCGAGGTGCCGCAGCGCCCGCCCGCGGATGAACGGCTCGGCCATCGCCCGGATGTCCAGGGCGCTGAGCACCCGCGAGTCGACGCCGAGGCTGGTCAGCTTCTCCCGCAGGGCGACGGCGTTCATGACCGTGCCGAGCATGCCCATGTAGTCGGCCGTCGCCTGGTGGATGTGCCCGGCCTTGGCGAGCGTCGCCCCGCGGATGATGTTGCCCCCGCCCACGACGATGGCGAGCTGCACCCCCGTCGCCGCCGCGTCGCGGATCTCCTGCCCGATCAGGTCCAGCTCCGCCGGGTCGATCCCGAACCCGCCCGGGGCGCAGAACGCCTCGCCGCTGAGCTTGAGCAGCACGCGGGAGAATCGCTCCGGTCGGGCGCTCCTCGCACCGGAGGGGGCGGACTCGGGGGCGGCGGCGGTGCTGGCGCTCATCGGCTTCCTCTCGATCAGGGGCGGCGGGCGGCGCGACCGAGGGCCCGACGCGAGGCCGGGGCGGACGCCGGGCATTTCACCGGACCCCACCCCCCCGGTCAAGCCGGGGAGGCTTTCGGCCGGTTCGCCCGCGGCGTCCGCAACCCGCGGCCGCGGAGGCGGTTTCCCTCCCTAACCTCCCCCGGAGGAGTGCGCCGGCGCACGTGGAGCAGGATGCCGCCCCGACCGCAGAGCCCAACCGGATCATCACCCTCGAATGCACCCGCTCCCAGGGGGGGGCGGCGGCTCGCGGCGGTGGAACGCCGGCTTGGGATCCGGGAGGGGGCGGCGATGGGGCTGCTCGTCTCCCTCGCCGTCCACGTCACGATCATCCTCGTCGCGGCCGTGGTGACGTTCTCGTTCGACCTCTCCCGCCCGGCGTCGGACGCGGGCGGGGCGCCGGTCGAACTCGCCGTCCTCCCCGAGTCGCGGCTCGCCGAACTGCCGACGGGAGAGGTGCAGGCGAACGTGCCGGCCGTCGAGACGCCGGCGACGGAGGCGATCGACGCCATCCCCGCCCCGGAGATGGACGTGGACCTCTCCGCGCTGACGGGCGAGTTGTCGGAACTCTCGCTCGACGTGGGCGGGGGGAGCCTCTCGGCCGGCGGGCTCGAGGCCCTCGGCGGCGGGGGGATCGGCGGGGAGGGGGCGAGCTTCTTCGGCGTCGAGGCCTCGGGGCGGCGGTTCGCGTACGTCGTGGACCGCTCCGGCTCGATGACGGGCTCCAAGATCGAGCGTCTGCGCCAGGAGCTGGCGCGGTCGGTGAACGGGCTGGGCGGCGGGGGGGAGTACGCCATCATCCTCTACTCCAGCGCGCCCGAGGTGCTCCAGGAGCCGCTCGGATGGCGCACCGCGACCGACGCGAACAAGCGGGGCACGGTGGCGCGGATCCAGGAGATACCGGCCGCCGGCGGGACGGACCCCCTCCCGGCGATCCAGATGGCCCTCGGGCTCGACCCCGCCCCGGACGCCATCTACTTCATGACCGACGCGGAGAGCTTCCCGCAGGACCTGCCCGCCCGGGTCGCCTCGCTGAACCGCCGCGGGCGGGTGACGATCCACTGCATCCTGTTCACGGAGGTGCGCGAGCCCCGGCAGCGGGCCGGCGTCGAGCGCATCCTGCAGCAGATCGCCGACGACTCGCGCGGCAGCTTCACGGTCGTCGTTTCGGGGGAGGGCTGATGGGCCGCCCGGGCGTTCGCGCCGCCGCGGCGGCACTGCTCGTCGTCTCCTCGGCCTGGGCCGCCGGTGCGCAGCCCGCGCCTGGCCCGTCGGTGCGGCTCTGGGGCGGGGCGAGCCCGCCGCCGGGGGAGGTGGTCTCGGTGACGCTCGACGGGGTGCTCGTGCGTCAGGAGGTGCCGTCGGCCCCCGGCGCGCCCGCGGGCGAGATCGAGACGCTCCTCGGGCTCGACCGGGTGCAGCGCGTCTTCGGCGAGCACGCCGACGCCTTCGTAGAACTCGAGCCGATCGCCCGCGACGCCTGGCGGGCCCGGGCCCGGCTGGAGCGGGGGGACCCCGTCGCGGCCGAGCCGCTCTACGAGTCGCTCGCGGAGATCTACCGGGGGCGGACCGGCCCGACCGCCTCGGCCGTCTTCGAGGGGCTGCTCCGGTGCCGCCTGCGCCGCGGGGCGTACCCGCAGGCGATCGACGCGTGGCTCGGCTGGACCGCCGCGGCCGGGGCGAACGACGCGGGGCTCATCGGCTCGCTGCGCGGCGTGGTCGACCGGGGGACGGGGCTGGTGCCGAGCCTCCCCCCGTTCTGGATCGACACGCCGAACGCCGTCCGCTTCGCGCGCGACGCGGCGGCCGATCCGGGGGAAGGACGCGGCGCGGTCATCGCGGCGCTCTACCGGGCCGCGGCCGCGGCCGACACCGGGGAAGCCTGGCCGGGGCTGCCGGAGGCGCCGGCGGCGGACGCGGGGCTCGGCCTCGTGCGCGACGCGGTGGCGGCGCGGGCGCCGGACGCGGAGACGCGCGAGGCCGCGCGGGCGAGGCTCGGGCAGCGCCTGGGGCCGGAGACGCCGGGCTGGATCGAGGCGTGGGTGCGGGCGGGGCTCGGGCTCTCGCTGCTGCGCGAGGGGGACGAGCGTTCGACGCGCCTGGGGATCGTGCAGCTCCTGCACGTGCACGTGCGTCTGGGGGATGAGAACCCGTACCTCGGCGGTCTGGCGCTGGCACGGGCCGCGGAGGCCCTCTCCGCCGCGGGGGAGGCGGCGGGCGCCGCGGCCCTGATCGAGGACCTCGTGGCGCGGTACCCTGGACATCCGGTCCTGGCCGAGACGCGGACGGGCGAACTCGTCCGCCGCCTGCTCGGCCGGGGCCGCGGATCCGGCGCCGGCGCGTCGGACGGCAGCGGCGCGGCGCCGCGGGAAGGCTCGCTATGACGGATGCGTGGGCGCCGCCGACGGGCGGCGGGGTGATGGCGGCGCTGGCGCAGGCCGCGCCAGACAAGTCGCTCCTCGACTACATCGCCGAGGGGCGCGAGATCGGGTTCGTCATCATCCTGCTCTCGTTCGTGGCCGTCGGGCTGATCATCGCGCAGCTCGTTCAGGTGCGGATGGCCAAGCTCGCGCCGCCCGAGGCCGTCGAGCGTCTGCACGACGCGCTGCGCCGGCAGGACATCCGGCGGGCGATCGAGGTCTGCCGCGACCCCGGGCAGGAGTCGTTCCTGACGCGCACGATGCTCGGCGGGCTCGAGCGGTGCATCCGCTCGCCGTTCGGCTTCCTCGAGCTGCGCACGGCGCTGCAGGAGTCGGGCGAGCGGCAGGTCGCGAAGCTGCAGCGGGTGACGGACGGCGTGGCGCTCATCGCGGCCGTGGCGCCGATGCTCGGGCTGCTCGGCACCGTGGTCGGCATGGTCGGGGCGTTCGACACGCTCGGGATGTCGCAGGGCCCGGTCCGGCCGGACCTGCTCGCGGGCAACATCTCCGAGGCGCTGATCACGACGGTGCTCGGCCTGCTCGTCGCGATCCCGTGCACGGCGGCCACGACGTACCTGCGGAACCGGATCGAGCACCTGACGGGCGAGGTCGGCGGCGTCGTGGAGGAGCTGGCGGCGTACCTGGAATCCGCCGGTCCGGCCGCCCGTCCGCCGCAGCCTGGCACGAACGCCCAGGCGCGCCAGGCCGCCGCGGCGCCGCGG
>CAYMFP010000098.1:0-10095 GCA_964389385.1 uncultured Phycisphaeraceae bacterium
CCGTCCGCGCCCCTCCCCCTGGACCCCGCATGGAACGCCAGGAGTTCGAGAAACTGGCGCTCGAGCACCTCGACGCGGTCTACCGCCTCGCCGTCTCCCTCACCCGCGACCCCGAGGAGGCCGAGGACCTCGTCCAGGAGACCTACGCCCGCGCCCTCCGCCCCAACACCGTCGAACGCTTCCAGGACAAGTCCGTCGGCGGCGACGGCGGCACCGGGGGCATGCGCTCCTGGCTCTTCACCATCTGCCACAACGTCTTCTACTCCAAGCGCAAGCGCGACGCCCGCGCCCCCCTCGCCGTCGACGAGTTCTACGACGCCTCCAGCACCGAACGCCTCCCCGGCGAGCCCGGACCCGTCTGGACCCGCGCCGAACTCGACTGGGAGCAGGTCGACGAACGCCTCCGCGACGCCATCGACGACCTCCGCCCCGAGTACCGCGAGGTCCTCCTCATGTGGTCCGTCGACGGGCTCAAGTACCGCGAGATCGCCGAGATCCTCGAGGTCCCCATCGGCACCGTCATGAGCCGCCTCCACCGGGCCCGAAAACTCCTCGCCGATGTCCTCCTCGGGGAAGAATCCGGCCTCGCCGAGGATTGGGGTCTCCTGAGGGAGCCGGGGAGCGGGCGATGAGCCGCCGCCCGCCCGTCCAGCATCATTCCGACCGAACCGGCACGTCGGCAGTTTCGTTCAGGGCGGCTCACGCGGTGCTCGGCGTTGTCCGACGTTCCCGGACGACCGACCCGGGACACGACGCCCACGGCCGCCCCGGGACGCCCCAGGCCCGGGGGATCGCCCGCACCGCGAGTCCCCGTCCCGCCGCCGCGGGCTTCCCGCGGCCGCGCCACAGCCGCACGAACGGCCCGCACCGCGGGCGATGAACCCGGATGAACCGGATGGACGCGTCCATGCACAACGGACCGCTCGACAGACCGCGCCAGAGCGACGAGGGCGTGCCCGAGCCCGTCGGAGGCCTCCCCCCGGCCGCCCTCATCCGCGCCGAAGCCGACGGCGAGCTCTCCTGCGAGCAGCGCGAACGCCTCGCCGCCCACCTCGCCCGCCACCCCGACGACCACGCCGCCATCGAGTTCGAGCGCCGCCTCCGCGGCTCCTGCTGCCGCGTGATGTCCTGCTGCTGCCCGGACCAGCTCCGCCGGCAGGTCGCCTCCATGGCCGCCCAATCCGCCGCCGAACCCGGGGGCGCCGACGCCCCCCACGTCCGTCGACACGACCCCCACGACCGCTCGCCCCCCGACCACCACCGCCCCGTTCCGGGATCCGCCGGCGGCTCCCCCGGACGACGCCGCCTCCTCGCCGCCCTCGTCGCGGGCATCGCCCTCGGCGTCGGCGGCCTCCTGCTCGTGCAGAGCGCACGCAACACCACCCCCGCCGTCGCCCCCGCCGACGCGGCCTACCGCACCCAACTCGCCCAGTACGTCGTCCAGGAGCACAACCGCGCCCTCGCACCCGAAGTCGCCGCCGTCAAGTTCACCATGCGCGACCTCGACTCCGTCGACGTCGGCTGCCGCGGCATCCTCGGGCAGTGCCCCAACCTCGTCGAACGCCTCGGCGGCGGCGAACTCCGCCTCGTCGGCGCCGGCCCCTGCGGCCTGCCCGGCGACGGACGCTCCGTCCACCTCCGGCTCGAACGCATCCCCTCCCTCGCCGCCGGCGCCCCCGCCGAACCGGCCGATAACGTCAGCCTCTTCGTCAAGGAAGACAGGGGTGAACTCCCCCTGATCGAGGGCAAGCTTTACCAGTTCGACAACGGCGCCTGCGACATCACCGGCGCCCGCGTCCTCGCCTGGCGCGAGGCCGGGCTCCTCTACGTCGTCGTCGCCCAGAGCGTCGATTCCGGCGAGCCCGCCTGCACGCCGCTCCTGCGCCTCGCCGGCTTCCGCGAACGCCCGCAGGTCTTCTGACCCCGCCCCACCCCACCCCCGAGCCGGCCCTTGCTCGTCTTCCCCAGCGGGCGCCTGCAACGCCGGCCCGATCTGTGCGAAGATAGAGCCATGCGCCACCACACCACGCCCCGCAGCCTCCGCCCCGCGCTCCTCACCGGCCTGGCGCTGGCCGCGCTCGCCGGATCCGCCGCCGGGCAGGACGCCCTCGGCGACGGCCGCGCCCTCGACCGCAGCCTCCAGCAGGGCACGCAGTACAACAGCGCCCGCCAGGACCTCCGCGCCACCCTCGAATACCAGAACGCCATCGTCACCGGCAACGCCCCCGGCGGCGCCAGCTTCCGCGGCGACGTCGGCTACCGCGCCCCCGGAGAGTTCCGCGGCGCCCTCGGCTCCGACGACATCTTCGCCTTCCGCCGCGATTCGCTCTTCTCCGGCCTCGCCGGACGCGGGCTCCGCGGCACCGACGCCCTCACCTACCAGCAGGCCCTCACCACCGGCGGCGCTCCCCCGTCCGACCTCGCCGGGAACCTCATCGTCCCGCGCGACCAGCCGAGCGTCCGCCCCGATCGCCTCGCCACCACGCAGGGCCTCGACCCCCGCCAGCCCTTCCTCGTCGAGGTCGACCGCCCCCTCGATCCCCTCAGCCGCGAACTCCGCTCCGCCTCCGCCTACGTCGCCAACGACCCCCTCCGCACCACGATGATCGGGGAGATCCAACTCCCCACCGACCAGGCCGTGCAGCGCCTCGGCATCACCGGCTCTTCCCTCCGCGGCCTGCGCACCCAGCCGCTCGACGGCGCCGCGCCCGCCGATCCCCTCGCCGAAGCGGTCCAGTCCCTCCCCGCCGCCAACCGCGACCGCCGCGAGGACTCCCGCTACCTCGACGCCGAGCAGCAGCGCCAGGCCGAGGCGCTCCGCAACCTCCGCCCCGGCGAGCGCCCGCCCGCCGGCCCCGCCGGGCGCGAGGACTTCCGGAACCAGACCGACCGCGAGCAGTTCCGCGTCGAGTCGACGCACGAGGAGATCCTCGAGCGCCTCGCCGCCGCGCGCGAAGCGCAGGCCGAGCGTGACCAGGCCCAGCGCGACCTCGCCGACTCCCTCCGCAACATCCGCCAGCACCTGCGCGGAGCCCCGCAGCAGCCGGGAGCCCCGGCCCAGCCCGGCGCGGCCCAGCAGCCCGGCGCCCAACCCCGAGGCCAACAACCGGCAGCCCAGCCCGGCGACGCCCAGCAGGACCCCGCCCCGCCCCCCAGCATCCGCGACCGCAACGCCGCCCCCGACGACGCCCAGCCGCAGAACACCCCCGGCGCCGTCCCCCTCCCCGACATGCAGGCCGAACTCCTCCGCCGCGCCGGGGAAGTCCACAACTACCGCCCCCGCGGCTCGCAGGGCGACCTCTACGCCGAGCACCTCTCCCGCGGCCAGGACCTCCTCGCCTCCGGGCAGTACATCGACGCCGAGGCCCGCTTCGCCCGCGCCGTCACCCTCCAGCCCGGCGACCCCATCGCCAAGGCCGGACGCGTCAACGCGCAGCTCGGCGCCGCCCTCTACCTCTCGGCCGCCAACAACCTCCGCGAACTCCTCGTCAACCACCCGGAGATGATCGGCGTCCGCTTCAGCCCGCAGATCGTCCCCTCCCGCGAACGCCTCGAACGCCTCGTCGAAGACCTGCGCACCAACGTCGGCCTCGGCGCCGACCGCGAAGCCGGCAAGCGCCTCGTCCGCGAGAGCGCCCTCCTCCTCGCCTACACCGGACGCCTCCTCGGCGACGAGCGGACCGTCCGCGAAGGGCTGGACGCGCTCGAGCAGCACGCCCCGCAGGAGCAGCGCCTCGTCGATCTCCTCCGCCGCGTCTGGCTCGATCCCCACCCCGAAGCCGACGCAGACGCCGGCGACTGACCCCACCCCACCCCGCCCCACCCCACCCCGCCTCCCAAACGCTCGACGCTCGGCCTCGGAGCGTCCGGGAGAAGAACGCCGAGCAGCGAATCACCAGAACAGCAGATCGGAACGCGTCACGGCCGCCGTCCTGAGGCTGCCGCGGCAGGCTCCGAGCTGTTGCTCTGCTGTTCGAAGTTCTGCCGCTCGGGCGAGCGGACCGCCACGGATATGGCGATGTCCAGCCCCAATCCGCCCGCCGTGCCCGGCGCGGGCCAGACGCATCACGCCGCCCGCGGGCCGTCGTCCTGCGTCCACCGCCCGGGCGCCAGCCGCGCCAGCACCCCCACCTGGCGAGACAGGTCATCCAGCTTGGCCTGCGCCCGCTCGAGCGCGATCTCCGCCGGATGCGGCGAACACCCGCCACCCTTCGGCTCGGCCGTCCGACCCCACGTGAACGGGATCGGCGCCAGCGGGTCGGACTCGGTCTCGATGTCACACCCGACGAGTCGAAGCTGCTTCATCGTCTGGCCTCCGTGCGCCGCCGTGAATACAGGCGGACGGAACATCGGCCGAACGTCCCCCCCGCTCGCGGCCGGGCCCGGCCCGAGCGCTGCGCCCGGGCCGTTCGTGCCGCCTGGGGAACCCGGTCAGACGCCGCAGCGGGACGCGTCCGCCCGCGAAGCCGCCCCCTCGCCCTTCGGCAGACGCCGCAGCAGGTGCAGAACGGGCAGCAGCGACGTCCGAGACTCCGCGATCGACCCCGAGGCGTACAGCGCCTTCAACGCCGCCGCGCACGCCCGCTCCAGGTCCGGGAACCCGTACCCGCCCGCCACCGCGTGCAGCTGCTCGCACAGCCGCACCAGCCGATCCACCGACCCCGCGCGGATCGCCGCCAGCGCATCCGCCAGCATGCGCCCCGCCACGTCCACGAACTCGCGGAGTTCTTCCCGGTGCTCCGGCGTGTCCGGCAGCCGGCTCTCCACGCGCTCCGGGACGTGCAGCACCCCGTACCGCCCGAGCTGCTCGAACACGCACGCCCGCAGCAGCTCCACCGAGTACGGCTTCGTCAGCACCGCGTCGAAGCCCCCCTCCGACGCCCGCGCCCCCGCCGAGACGTCCCCCGACACCAGCACCATCGGCCCGACGAACCCCGCCGCGCGCAGCGCCTTCGCCGCGCTCACCCCGTCCTCGTTCTGCCCGATGTGCATGTCGAGCACCGCGACGTCGAACCCGTCCGCGTGGAACGCCTCGAGCAGCTCCTTCCCCGTCGTGTAGCAGTTCAGCTCCAGCCCCGTCGGCCCCAGCGCCTTCCGCAGCAGCCGGTGGTCCAGACGGCTGTCGTCGAGAAACCCCAGACGCCCGATCGCCCGCAGGTCCGCGTTCTCCTCCGCGAGCAGCTCCTCCGGCCACGTCCGGCGATCGATGAACGCGTCGAGCTGCACCACCGCCGCGAACTCCACGCCGATCCGGTGCATCCCCGAGCCGACGAACCGGCAGTGCGCCACGCGCCCCCGCACCGTCTGCCTGCCCCCGCTCAGCGTCGGCAGGTCCAGCTCGCACGGCGTCCCCACGTGCTGGAACGCCCGGTGCTCGAACGCCAGGCCGCCGCGCGAGATGTCGATCACGCGGACGCGCCCCGACAGCGGCGCCCCCTCACGCAGGATCCGCGCCTCCGCCTCCACCGACCAATCCAGCCTCAGATACCGACGTCGATCGTGCGTCTGGCTCATCACCGTCTCGCCCGGACCGCCGGCACGACGCCTCCCCCGCGACCGCCCGACGGTTCCGCACCATCGGCGACCGACTCCGACCGCTTGACGCTCCGCCGCCCCGCCTCCGCCCGAGGCTCCGCATCACCCCACAGAACCCGCCCGATCCCCCCCGCCCCCCACCCCGTTCGAACCGCGCCCCCGCATATCCGACCCAACCCGACGCCCGCCCCGATCCCCGCCTCGGGGGTGGTACCATGGGCGATGCGGATCTGCGTGCTCATCCCCGCCGGCGGATCGTCCCGCCGCTACTCCGGCGACGACGAAGCCCTTCTCGGACCGCGCAGCAAGCTCGACGAGGACCTCGGCGGCCGCCCGGTGCTCCAGCGCGCCGTCGAACTCTTCATCCACCACCCCGACGTCGCCCGCGTCATCGTCGGCGGCCCCGGCGCCGACGAGCCCTTCGAAGCCTTCCGCCTCCGCCACGGCGACCGCCTCGGGCTCATGGGCGCCGACCTCGTCCGCGGCGGACGCACCCACCGCTGGGAGACCGTCCGGGCCTGCCTCGCCCACGTCCCCGACGACTGCACCCACGTCGCCGTCCACGACGCCGCCCGCCCCGTCACGCCCCCCGAGGTCATCGAACGCGTCTTCACCGCGGGCGAGCACCACCCCGCCGTCGCCCCGGCCGTCCCCGTCGGCGACAGCCTCAAACGCATCGACCCCGACGTCCGGATCTCCGCCGGCGCCGACCCCCTCGACGCCATCCTCGGCGCGGGCGGAGGCCCCAGGCTGCACGCCGTCGCCGGCGCCGCCGACCGCACGAACCTCTGGGCCGTCCAGACCCCCCAGATCTTCCGGCGCGACCTCATCCTCGAGGCCTACCAGGACCCCGACCCCGACGCGACCGACGACCTCCAGCAGGCCGAGCGCATCCTCGCCGCCCGCGGCGAGCACGCCGTCGTCGTCCAGGGCGACCCCCGGAACGTGAAGCTCACCATCGCGGCCGACCTCGCCCTCGTCCGCGCGATCGGCGGCTTCACCGCCCCCCACGACCGCCCCACCCACAAACGCTTCTGATCCAACCCCGTTCCGCCCCTCCGCCCATCCCCTGCCCGGACTCCGGCCCACGCCTCACCTCCGGGGAGTCGGGTCCGATCCTCCTCCCAAAACCAGGCAAGCTCCCGCGCAAAACCGTGCGCATGTCAAGCGCCGGCCACGGCGTCTCCTTGACGTCCTGAGGAATTCGCCTTACAGTCCAAGCCGGTCTGTTCGGACCGTGTCCGGTCTACATCCGAGGGGTGTCGCGGAGCGCAAGCCCCGCGGCGTCTGCCTACCGAATGGGGGTTCGCTGATGCGTGCTGTGGCTCCTCGTACCGGCGTTTCATCATGGCTGCTCGCCGGCGGCGCCTTCGGGGGCGCCCGCGGCGCGGGGTGGGGCTTCGGTTCGTCCCGCGGGGCGGCGGTGGCGCCGGGCACGTGGCAGTTCGAGGCCGAGGTCCTCGTCCACCGCGACAGCCCGGCGCGCGTGGAGGCGGTGCGGGAAACGGGCGTCGTGTCGGCCCCCAACCGGGCGGCCGCTTCACGCCTCGCCCGTGAGGAGGCCGAGCGGCGGCACCAGGACCGGGGCTACCTCGTCCGTGCACGCGTCACGACCCTCTTCCTGGAGGAGGACGAGGATCTCGACGACGCGCCGCTCGCCGGAGACCTGCTCGGCTGACCCCCCCCCGCCGGCGGCTCCCCACCGGCGAGGCCAGCGGATCAGAGGTCCGGAGAGAGATGCAGAGGAGAGAGTGAGGGAGATGCCGTGCGGACGCCCAACGGCGTTCGCACGTCTTTTTGGGCCCGCCCGCCAGGCCGAGAACCGGAGAAATCCGGGTTCTTGCGTCTCCCGGGCCCGCCCCGGCGAACCCGGGCCCTCCCGGACGCCTACCTTTCCATGCAAGCCGGTGGCCCCGCCGCCGCGCCCGATCCGGGACGCGGCCCCATGAGCGGGATTCTGCTGGCGGCGTCCCGCCGCATCTCTGCGGGCGGAGACGCTCACCCAGTACGGCCGCCCCTGCCCAATCGTCTTGCGGCGCGGAACGCCCGAAGCCATGTCGCCCACGGGTTTGCACCGTGGGGCGATGGAGTTGTTGTATCTTGACCACGTTTGAGACCCTCGGCCTCGCCGAACCCATCCTCCGAGCGCTCCGCGAGGAGGGCTACGAAACCCCGACCCCCATCCAGGCACAGGCGATCCCCCACGTCCTCGAGGGACGCGACCTGCTCGGCTGCGCCCAGACCGGCACCGGCAAGACCGCCGCCTTCGCCCTCCCCGTCCTCGACAACCTGCACAACGAGCCCGTCGACAAGTCCCGCCGCGGCGTCAAGCTCCCCCGCGTCCTCGTCCTCAGCCCCACCCGCGAGCTGGCGACGCAGATCGCCGAGAGCTTCAAGACCTACGGCCGCCACCTCGGCCTCAACGGCGCCGTCATCTACGGCGGCGTCAGCCAGCACCGACAGGTCCAGTCGCTCCGGCGCGGCGTCGACATCCTCGTCGCCACGCCCGGACGCCTCATGGACCTCATGGACCAGGGCCACATCGACTTCTCCGCCGTCGGCGCCTTCGTCCTCGACGAGGCCGACCGCATGCTCGACATGGGCTTCATCAAGCCCATCCAGCGCATCGCCGCCGCGCTGCCCGAGGACCGCCAGACCCTGCTCTTCAGCGCCACCATGCCGCGCGAGATCCTCCGCCTCGCCGAGGGCCTGCTCGCCGACCCGGTGAAGGTCAGCGTGACCCCCGTCGCCTCCGCCGCGCCGAAGATCGAGCAGTCCGTCTACATGGTGCCGCACACCGCCAAGCAGGCCCTGCTCAACGCCCTCGTCGCCTGCCCCACGGTCGAACGCGCCGTCGTCTTCACCCGCACCAAGCACGGCGCCGACCGCGTGAAGAAGAAGCTCGAGCAGGCCGGCGTGACCGCCGAGGCCATCCACGGCAACAAGAACCAGAGCCAGCGCAACCGCGCCCTCGACGGGTTCAAGGCCGGACGCTCCCGCGTCCTCGTCGCCACCGACGTCGCCGCCCGCGGGCTCGACGTCGACGGCGTCACCCACGTCTTCAACTACGACCTGCCCAACGAGCCCGAGGCCTACGTGCACCGCATCGGCCGCACCGGCCGCGCCGGCGCCACCGGCAAGGCCGTCGCCTTCTGCGACCGCGACGAGCGGGCGTACCTCAAGGCGATCGAGCGCCTCACCGGCGACCGCCTGCCCAAGGCCGACCTGCCCCAGGGCTTCGAGGCCCACGCCGACCACGCCGACGCGGACGACGCCGACCGCCGCCGCGAAGACCGCCCCCCCTACGGCGGCCACCCCCCGCGCCACGACCGCCCCGGGCACCACCGCCCGGCCCGCGCTCCGGGACAGGGCAAGGCCGGCAGCCCCCGCCACGCCAAGGCCAAGGCCGCCCGCCCCGGCAAGTTCGGCGCCCGCGCCGCCGCCCCGTCCGACGCCGCCCCGCGCAGCGCGCCCCGCAGCGATGCACGCCCGCAGGCCCCCCGCGCCCGCCAGGGCCAGGGCGCCGGCCCCGCCCGCACCCAGCGCAACGGCGCCGCCCGCGGACCGCGCAGCAACCGCCAGTACTGATCGCACAATCCCTCCTCCGCGGCCCCCGCCGCGGAGCGGACTTCGGGTCGATCCCGACGGAAATGAGATGACGGGTCGAGCTGTTGGGGCTCGGCCCGTTGTCGTTTTGGGATGCACCGGCCGTCGCGCCCCGAACCTACTTCAGCTCGACCGACCAGTACGCCTCGTCCAAAAACGCCTTCCAGCTCGCGTACTTCTCGCTGCCCAGGCGCATCGAGATGAGCGGGTTGCGCTTCGGCTGCACCGGCTTCTTGATGAGCTTCATGTTCGCCTGCTCCGGCGTGCGCCCGCCCTTGCGGGCGTTGCACTTCACGCAGGCGCACACCAGGTTCTCCCACGAGTCCCCGCCCCCCTGCGTCCGCGGCAGCACGTGGTCGATCGACAGCTCCGACGTCGGGAACAGGTGCCCGCAGTACTGGCAGCGGTTGCGGTCCCGCGCGAACAGGTTCTTGCGGTTCAGCTTCACCGCCTGGCTCGGCAGCCGGTCGTACCCCAGCAGCCGGATGATCCGCGGCACCGCGATGTCCATCCGCACCGTCCGCACCCAGTCGTGCTGCTCGCGCTCGAACTGCTTGCGCAGCTCCGAGACCTCCAGCCACGACTCGAAGTCGTAGTTGACGTACGCCCCGCTCTCGATGTGGATGATCTCCGCCGCGTCCCGCGCCAGCAGCGCGAACGCACGCTTCGCCGAGATCACCCGCACCGCCACGTACAGCTTGTTCAGCACCAGCACCTTCGCGTCCAGCCCCCGCGCGCACGCCGCCACCGACCCGGCCG
This sequence comes from uncultured Phycisphaeraceae bacterium, assembly GCA_964389385.1. Lineage (GTDB taxonomy): Bacteria > Planctomycetota > Phycisphaerae > Phycisphaerales > UBA1924 > CAYMFP01. The sequence goes on from CAYMFP010000098.1 coordinate 9,901, forward strand.
TCAGGTCCAGATCGATCGCTTCGGAGTCGACGTCGGGGGCGATGCCGGGTCTGGGAAGGGGTGCCGATACCGCCGGGGCCTGAGGCCCGCTCGTCGTCCGGGCAGGTCTGGACCGCCCGGGCCGGCTCATGCTGGGATGGCTCCCGAAGACGCCATGGCTGAGGTATTCATCCCAGGCTCGGGGCGGATTTCCAC
>CAYMFP010000099.1:0-5998 GCA_964389385.1 uncultured Phycisphaeraceae bacterium
AACCTCGCCGGCAACAACATCTTCCGCACCGACGTCACCGGCCTCGGCGGCAACAACCGGGTCAACGTCGTCAGCGGCACCCCCGCCAGCCTGGAGTCCAGCGTCGCCCTCGTGACCAACGCGGGCTCCACCTACGCCCCGCCCTCGAACATCCCCGAGAGCCTCGCCGGGGGCAACGGCCTGGTCGCCGGCGCCAACTTCGACAACGAGTACTTCTACGGCGCGGCGGCCCCGGTCGCCGAGACCACCGCCCACCTCGTCTCGCCGCAGCACCGCGGGACGCTCGACGGCGTGCCGGGCGACCTGCTCGGCCGCGGGGCGGGCACGGTCTACACGCTCGCCGTCCTCGGCAACCCCTCGTTCCAGCTCAACCTGTTCGCGGCGAACGCGTCGGGCGCCGTGGTCGGCGCTCCGGCGATGATCGCCGTCCCGCCGGCGGTGTTCGACAACGCCACCGGCGTCACCGTCGACGACATCGGCTTCAGCGCCCTGTTCGGCGGCTCCCTCGGGTTCCGCGGCGGCGTCGGGACCGTCGCCCTGGGCCGGGACCGCGACGGCAACGCCCTCGTCGCGACGACCTACACGCTCGAGCGCGACAGCGGCGACCCGCGCACCGCCGTCGTCGTCGGGCGCTTCCCCGTCGGCAACCCCGGCGCCGTGGAGTGGACCGCGGCCGGGTACACCGCGACCGCCAGCGCGGCCCCCGCGGGCGGCAAGCCGATCCTGGACGCGAACGGCGAGGAGATCGGCCGCCTGGCCTTCCTCGGGGACGTGACCGGCGAGGAGGGCGACGGCCCCTCGATCTCGGCCCCGACGATCGACGGCGCCGGCAACATCTGGTTCACCGCCGCGGTCGAGCTGTACGACCGGATCGACACGGACAGCGACGGCGTCCCGGACGCGTCGGACTTCGACACCGCCCTCGTCCGCGCGATCTACGACGAGGCGTCGTTCTCGTACACGCTGGAACTCGTCTTCGAGGCCGGGCAGACCTTCCAGGGCCAGAACAGCGGCCGCCCCTACCGCATCTCGTTCATCAGCGTGGGCAACGGCAACACCGCGAGCGAGGGCGGCGTCTGGAGCGGCTCGGCCCGCCCGTTCGCGTACAACAACATCGACCTCTCGCTGGTCGACGCCGACGAGGTGCCGAACGCCGACCCGCGCACGCTCGGCGGGCTCGCCCTGCCGGCCCGGATCACGTACGACTCCAACGGCGACGGCTCGTTCAACAACAGCGACGAGAACTACCAGGTCCTGCTCTACGTCGGCAACCTCGACCCGACGGTGCCCTCGACGGACCCCGGGTGCCCGGCGGACTTCGACGGCAACGGCGCCGTCAACGTCAACGACCTGCTCGGCTTCCTGGGCGCCTTCCGCAACCAGGACGCGTCGGCCGACTTCGACGGCAACGGCGCCGTGAACGTCAACGACCTGCTCGGGTTCCTGGGCGCGTTCCGCAACGGCTGCCCGGCCTGACCCGCGCCTCCCCGGAGGGGCGCGAGAGCGCTCCCCGAGAGGACAAACCAGACGGTTGCCGGGGCCGCGCCCAGCGCGGCCCCGGCGCGTTCGAGGGGAAAACCGAGATGCGTTCCGGAGTCCGAGCCGCCATGCCGACGTGCCGCGCCGCCGCCGTGTCCGCCCTGCTCGCCGGGCTCTGCCCGCCCGCGCTCGCCCAGTGGAACCCCGCGCAGGGGGCGTGGGGCAAGAGCGAGCCGACGGACCTGCGCGTGATGACCTGGAACGTCCAGGACGCGATCTGCTCGACGAACCACCGCCGCGGGGTCGAGGGGAGCGACTGGGACGCGCTCGCCCGCATCGTCGCGGCGCTGCGCCCGGACGTGCTGATCCTCCAGGAGGCCGGGGACAACAGCGGGAACGGGACCGGCGACCGGGGCGACGGGCAGGCGGAGCTGGAGGAGACGGTCCGCCTGTTCGTGCAGGGCGGTCCGGGCGTCGCGGGCTTCGTCCGCCGGTTCGCCCCGGACGGCTACGACCTGCCGCACGTCTTCGTGAGTTCCGTCACGGACGGGTACAACCGGAACGTCATCCTGTCGCGGCACCCCTTCGCGGACCTCAACGGCGACGAGACGGCCGTGTACTCGAACTTCATGGTCCTCTCGGACGGCTTCGCGACGACGGGGACGGGCGGCGACCGCGGGTTCATGTGGGCGGAGATCGACCTCCCGGACGGCGTGTACGCCGGCGACGTGGTCGTCGGGAACAGCCACCTGAAGGCCGGCGGCTCGTCCTGGCCGGAGCGATCCGAGGCGGCGCGGCGGATCGCGCTGTTCCTGCACGCGTACTACAACGGGGCGGGGACGCAGACGAGCGACCCGGAGAACCGGGTGTACTCGCCGCCGTGGGCGGCGTCCGTGCTGAGCCCGCAGACGCCGATCGTGTGGGGCGGCGACCTGAACGAGAACTTCTACGGCACGCCGGTGCGCGAGCTGCAGCGGTACCGCTTCGCGGACGGGTCCGGCACGCCCGACGGGCCGGACCGGGACGGGACGGACGCGGCCGTGGACTCGGCGACGCACCCGATCAGCGGCGGGCAGGGGACGTTCTCCGGGAGCAAGCTCGACTACCTGCTCTGGCAGGACAGCATCGCGGGGGTGCGACGGCAGTTCGTCTTCGCGACGAACACCTCCGGGATGACGCTGGCGGCGCTGCCGCCGGAGGTGCGGGGGATGCCGGGCTCGCCGCTGCAGGCGAGCCTGATCGCCTCGGACCACCGCCCGGTGGTGGTCGACCTGATCCTGCCGCTGGCCGAGGCGTGCCCGGCCGACTGGGACTCGGACGGCGGCGTCGGCGTCAACGACCTGCTCGCGTTCCTCGGCGCGTTCCGCGGGGCCGCGGCCGACGTCGACGGCGACGGCCTCACGACGGTCAACGACCTGCTCGCGTTCCTGGGGGCGTTCCGCGCGGGGTGCTGATCCCGCCTTCGGTTCGAGGCTCGCGCGGGCGGGCCGCGGCCGTGTGCGCGCACGATCGACGCCGGAGCCCCGGCGCCGCCGGCTCGTTCACGACGCGGATTCGGGGGGCGTCGCGCGGGACTGGGCGAGTTCGCGCTGGAGGCGGCCGACGCGGAGGAGCGAGCGGACGCGGACGGTGAGTTCGAGCTTGTTGACGGGCTTGGTGAGGAAGTCGTCGGCCCCGGCCTCGACGGCGCGCTCGACGTCCCCCACTTCCGAGAGGGCCGTCACCATGATGATGGGGATCCAGGCGGTGGCGGGGTCGCGTTTGAGGCGTTCGCAGACCTGGAACCCCGACATGCGGGGCATCATGACGTCGAGGAGGAGGATCTCCGGCGGGCGTTCGGCGACGGCCTCGAGGGCCGCGATCCCGTCGCGGGCGGTGCGGCACTCGCAGCCCATCCCCTCGAGGTAGGCGAGGAGGAGTTCGAGGTTCTGCTCGTTGTCGTCGACGATGAGCACGTCGGCCCCGGTCGCGTCGGGGAGCCCGGCGGGGATCTCGGCGGTATCCGGCGTGGGTTCGGGCATGCGCGGGGTCCTGTGCGTGGGCCGGGAGGCCGGGTCTGGTGTGCGGCGGGACGAGAGCGACGGGATGCGCTGGAGCGGAACGGGATGGGTGGGGTGGGGTGGGGTGGGGTCCGCATACTATTGGCCCGCAGGACCGGCGCCGAGCGCCGTGCGGGGAGTTGGAGCGGATGACGGAACGGACGACGCCGTGGCACGATCGTTTCACGCGCCCGAGCGTGGAGGGGCTGCTCGCCTGTCTGGAGGAGGGGCACCGGGCGGCGTTCGAGGCGGCGCGGGAGGCGCTGTCGGGGCTGCCGGGGGTGCGGGAGGAACTCGTGCACATGGGCGTGCCGTGGCGGTGGTGCCTGCGGTACACGACCGAGGGGGACGACCGGTTCGCGTTCCTGGTGCCGGAGCCGGGCAAGCCGCTGCTGAGCCTGCCGCTGCCGGAGGCGTTCCTGGAGGGGCTGCCGCTGCGGCGGCTGAGCCGGGGGGTGCGGGACGGGCTGACGCATGCGCGGCTGGTGGGGGGCGTGGTCTGGGCGGAGTGGGAGCTGACGAGCCGGACGCAGGCGGAGGAGCTGACGCAGCTGGCGCAGCAGAAGCACGGGGCGGGCGCTGGGGAGCGGTGAAGCGGGGCTGAGCGTCCCGGGCCTTGGAATCCTCAAGGGGAAGGGGGCGCGGGATCGGCGGATCTGCGGCTCCCGGCCGGAGGTGGGGAAGGCCGGATGCCCGGGCCGGGGAGCGGGCGCGGCGGGTTTGCAGGCCGGGGGGCGGTTCGGCCGATGGGCTGGGGGCGCGCCGGGCCGGAGGGCGCCGGCGCGGCGTGTAAGGAACCCAGGCGATGATGAAGCTTCCCGGGCGTTCGGCTGGCGTGCGCGGCGCATTCTGGGCCGTGGCGGCGATGATGCTGGTGCAGGCGGTGGTGCTGGGGCAGCCGCTGCAGTCGGTGGTGAACGCGCTGGTGGACCGGGCGGACCTGGGCGGGGCTTCGGTGGGCGTGTACATCGTCGAGGTGGAGACGGGGCAGGTGCTGGCGCGTCGGAGCGAGACGCGGGGGTTCCTGCCGGCGTCGAACATGAAGCTGCTGACGACGGGGAGCGCGCTGATCACGCTGGGGGACGACTTCAAGTTCCGGACGGTGTTCGAGCACGACGGTCGCCGGCTGATCGTGCGGGGGTCGGGGGATCCGGCGCTGGGGGATCCGGCGATCCTCGGGCTGGCGGCGGAGCCGATGACGCCGGACGCGTTGCTGGGGGCGATCGCGGGCGCGGTGGCGGCGCGGGGGGTTTCGGCGGTGGACGAGGTGGTGGTGGACGACCGGGTGTTCGGGCGTCAGTTCGCGCACCCGACGTGGCCGGTGGAGCAGCTCAACCGCTCGTACTCGGCGGAGGTGGGCGGGCTGAACTTCCACGCGAACGTGCTGACGGTGTTCGCGGACCCGGGGGCGGGGGACGCGGGGAGCCGCCCGATCCTGAGCATGGAGCCGGAGGCGGGGTGGATCGAGGTGGAGAACCAGGCGACGGTGGTGGGCAAGGGGCGGAACACGATCTGGGTGGCGCGTCCGGTGCCGGCGAACCGGTTCACGATGTACGGGAACCTGCGCAGCCGGGGCTCGGTGGACGTGTCGCTGCACAACCCGCCGGAGTTCGCGGGGATGCTGGTGGCGCAGGCGCTGCTGGGGGCGGGGGTCACGGTGGGCGGGGCGTCGGGGCCGGGCGAGCTGGACGCGGCGCTGCAGCGTGTGCGGCTGGTGAGCGAGGGGGAGGCGCTGGCGAAGGGCGAGGAGCTGGTCGAGGTGCGGACGGCGCTGCGGGACGTGCTGCGGCACTGCAACGTGGAGTCGCAGAACCTCTACGCCGAGGCGCTGCTGAAGCGGATCGGGCACGAGGCGACGGGCGAGAGCGGGACGTGGTCGAACGGGGCGGCGGTGATGCGGATGCTGATCGCCGACCGGGTGGGGGCGGAGGCCGCGGCGGCGGTGCGGATCGCGGACGGGAGCGGGCTGAGCCGCGGGAACCTGATCACGCCCGAGGTGATGGGGCTGTGGCTGCGGAGCCTGGCGAACGACCCGGCGACGCGTGAGCCGTTCCTGGCGAGCCTGCCGCGCCCGGGCGAGGGGACGCTGCGGAACCGGTTCGGCGGGGTGCGGATCGACACCGAGGTGATGGGCAAGAGCGGGTACATCAGCGGGGTGTACAGCCTGTCGGGGTACGTGCGCGACCCCGAGACGGGGCGGTGCGTGGCGTACACGGTGCTGGTGAACGACGTGCCGGCGGGTCGGTACGGGGCGAACGCGAAGAAGCTGCACGAGCAGATCGTCGACGCGGTGGACGATTACCTGGCCGCGGCGGCGAGCCCGGTGAAGGTGGGCGGGTGAGGGAAGGGGCGGGGTGCGAGCAGCAGGACTCGGAGCGGCAGATCGGCGTCGCCGCGGACGTCGGGGTCCGTGCGGACGGTGCGGGATCGGAGCTGAATTGCGCTGATCTGCTGTTCCGGGTTCTTCTTCTCCGGGTTCT
>CAYMFP010000099.1:6098-10024 GCA_964389385.1 uncultured Phycisphaeraceae bacterium
TCCGGGTTCTTCTTCTCCGGGTTCTATCTTCCGGGTTCTTTGCCGCTACGCGTGCTGGAAGGCGGGGGCGTCGCCGCGGGCGGGCGTGAGGCCGAAGGCTTCGGCGACGAGTTCGTAGGAGCGGCGGCGGGCGGCGTGGTCGTAGAGGATGTTCACGAGGAAGACCTCCTCGGCGCCGTACTCGCGGGCGACGGCCTCGACGCCGGCGCGGACGGTTTCCGGCGGGCCGGCGATGACGCGGCGGGCCTGGGCGATCTGACGGAGGGGCGTGCGGTCCTCCTCCAGGAAGCGCCGGGCCGTCTCGGGGCTGGGGACGGCGATGAGCTGCCCGCGGTGCAGGAGCGTCATCATCATGTGGAAGCTGGAGGCGAGGCGCTGGGCCTCCTCGTCGGTGTCCGCGCAGACCGCCCAGACCGCGACGGAGGTGCGCGGGCGGTCGAGGTGCTCGGAGGGGGTGAAGAGGTCGCGGTAGGTGCCGGCGATGCCGGCCCCGGCGGGGTTGATGAAGTCCGCGAAGACGTAGCCGAGCCCGAGTTCGGCGGCCCAGACGGCGCTCTGCGGCGAGGTGCCGAGGAGCCAGGGCTCGGGGCGCTCGGGGGCGCCGGGGAGGGTCTCGGCGAGGTGGGCGAAGGGGTGCCCGTCCAGGGGGCGGTAGCCGAAGTAGCCGAGGAGTTCGTCGAGGTGCTCGCGGAAGTCGTCGGGGGAGCGCTGGCGGCGGTCGCGCTGGAGGGCGAAGGCCGTGCGCTGGTCGGTGCCGGCGGCACGGCCCAGGCCGAGGTCGATGCGTCCGGGGAAGAGCCCGCTGAGCATGCCGAAGGTCTCGGCGACCTTGAGGGGGCTGTAGTGCGGGAGCATGACGCCGCCGCTGCCGACGCGGAGGCGTCGGGTGGCCTGGGCGATGAGGGCGATGAGGACCTCGGGGCTGGCGCTGGCGAGGCCGGGGGTGGCGTGGTGCTCGGCGACCCAGTAGCGGTGGTAGCCGAGGCGGTCGGCGAGGGCGGCGAGGTCGAGGGAGTTGCGGAGGGCCTCGCCGCCGGTGGCGCCCTCCGGGATGGGGGACTGGTCGAGGACGCTGAGACGCAACGTGGCCGGGTCGTGCGGGGACATCCCTGAGGAACGCTCGGGAGGGTGTGGGTGTTCCGGCGGCAGGCCTTTCAGGTTGGTCGCGGTATCGGAGAACGCTGCAACCGGGGGAGGGGTCGGGGTGTATACTATGCAACACATAGTGTGCGTGCGCAGGTAATCGGACGCCGCTTGCGCGACGGGGCTCCGCAGGGCGTCGGATGGAGTGCATCGCAGCACAGGGAGGTCGGGCATGGCGCGTCGCGTGAAGCAGGGGCGGATCGAGAAGGACCTGATGCGGGGGGCGGGGCCGGTGGCGGTGCTGAAGCTGCTCGAGCGCGGGGACATGTACGGGTACCAGCTCGTGGCGGCGCTGGACCAGCGGACGGACGGCGTGCTGGCGATGGGGCAGAGCACGCTCTACCCGCTGCTGTACAACCTGGAGGCGAAGGGGCTGATCGCGGCGGAGTGGCGGGAGGGGGGGCCGCGGCCGCGGAAGTACTACGCGCTGACGGGGAAGGGGCGGAAGCGCCTTGCGGCGCAGACGGAGGAGTGGAACCGGCTCGCGGGGGCGATGGCGGGGCTGGGGATCTTGAGGAGCGGCGCAGGGTGGGCCGGCGCGGAAGGGGGGGTGTGAGGATGGCTCCGATCGGCGAGGTGCTGAAGCGTCGGATCCCGTTCACGCCGCCGCTCGTGATGGGATGGGGGCCGGTATGGCGGCGCCGCGGGCGGGCGTTGCGGGGGGTGGTGGAGGGCGCGGAGCTGCCGGGAGCGGTGGCGGAACTGGTGGTCCGGGTGACGCGGCGGACGCGGCTGTGGCGGAGCGAGCAACGGGACGTGGCGAGGGAGCTGGCGAGCCACTTCCGGGAGGGGCTGGACGCGGGGACGACGGAGGCGGAGCTGATCGCGGCGTTCGGGGAGGAGCGGCGGGCGGCGCGGCTGATCCGGCGGGCGAAGCAACGCGGGCGGCCGGCGGCGTGGAAAGGCTCGGTGTGGGCGGGGCGGGCGGTCGGCGTGGCGGCGGCGGTGGTGCTCCTGACGTCGGCGGCGCTGCTGGGGCGGCTGGTGCTGGTGCGGCCGACGCCGAGCGGGGCGGGCCGCGCGATGATCGATCGGCTGACGGGAGAGACGGAAGGGGCGGCGTTCCCGATCTACCTGGAGGCGCTGCGGGAGCTGCCGCGGGCGGTGTGGTCGACGGACGGACGATCGCGGGAGGCGACGGTGCTGCCGATGGGGTGGCCGGACGTGCGGGAGGGGGAGGAGGGGTTCGAGACGGCCGTGGCGTACCTGCGGCGCGCGGAGGAGGCGCTCGCGGCGGTGCGGCGGGCTTCGGCGCTGCCTCGGCTGGGGGATCCGTTGACGGCGGAGTCGGCGGAGGCCGTGATGGCGGCGGACTGGGCGCGGGAGCCAGCGCGGCCCGGCGGGCCGCCGGATGAGTCCGGCTTCGATCGGGGTCCGCTGGTGCTGACGCTGCTGCCGATGCTGGGCTTCCTGCGGGAAGCGGCGATGACGCTGGAGTTCGACACGCGGCTGGCGCTCTCCGAGGGGGACGCGGATCGGGCGGCGGAGAACCTCGTGGCGCTGTTCGGGCAGGCGGCGCAGGTGCTGCAGGGGCCGATGCTGATCCAGCAGCTCGTCGGGCTGGCGCTGGCGGAGCGGGCGGTGCAGGCGGCGGAGCGGGTGCTCGCGGAGCACGCGGCGGCGCTGTCGGACGAGCAGTGGACGGCGGTGGCCCACGCGGCGGCGCGGGTCGGGGCGGGCGGTGAAATCCGCGTGGACCTGAGGGGGGAGCGGGCGATGGTGCTGGACGCGATCGAGCACATGTACGCGGACGGGGGGAAGGGGGCGATGACGGCCGACGGGCTGCGGCTGCTCACCGTCTTCGACGGTGAGGTGATGGGCCTGTACGAGGCCGAGGGGATCGCGGGGCGCACGGAGGCGGCGTGGCGGGCGCTGCGCGGGGGCGAGGAGCGGCGGGAGCGCCTGATGGCGGCGGTGCTGAGCCGTGGCGACGAGGTGCGCGAGGCGGCGCTGCGGACGCTGGACGCGAGCGAGGCGGAGGGGCTGCTGCCGCTGGCGGAGCTCGTTCGCGGGCGCACGCCGCGGGAGCCGGGTTCGGCCTCGGAGTTCGTGGCGGCGCAGCTCGCGGACGCGCAGCGGGTCCCGCACGCGACGGCGCGGCGTGCGACCCTGCGGGTGCGGTCGCTGCAGGCGGCGGTCGGGATCGAGCTGTACCGGCGGGAGCACGGGGAGGCGCCGCCGAGCTTGGAGGCGCTGGCGCCGCGGTACCTGCCGAGCGTGCCGGTGGATCCGTGGAGCGGCGTCGCGGTGCGGTACCGGGTGACGGCGGAGGGGCCGGTGCTGTACTCGGTGGGGCCGGACGGGGACGACGACGGGGGGCGGCCGGTCGGGGAGCCGGTCTACCTGGCGCGGAACGCGGCGGGGCGGTGGGTGCCGGCGGTGGAGGCGCCGGCGGGGGCCGAGGTGGTCGAGGGTCGGGCGCCGGAGGCGGACCCCTGGGCGCACTGGGAGTTGCGGGAGGTGGCGCCGGCGGACGGGGACTGGCGTCTCTGGCCGCCGGTCGTGTTCGGGCCGGACCCGGCGGCGGAGACGCGGGACTGAGCGGGCGGCGCGGGGCGAGCCCCCCGCTGCTCTCGCGGAGCGGGGGTCAGGCGGGGAGGGTGCCGGTGGCGGCGTCGCGGGTGCGGGCGGGGTGGGCGTCGGGGGCGGCGGCGGCGGCGGGCGGGCGGGCGCCGGTGCGGCGGAGGCCGAGGAGGGTGAGGTCGTCGGCGACGTCGCCGCGCTGGACGCGGAGGAGGCCGCGGACGCAGATGCGGCAGATCTGCTCGGGGTCGGCGTCGGGG
>CAYMFP010000100.1:0-9860 GCA_964389385.1 uncultured Phycisphaeraceae bacterium
GGGCGTCCTGATTGTCGGGTGGAACGGTCAATCCTACAATCCGGGCCGGTCTGGGCTGCGCGCGGAGAGCCGCGTCCGGACATCCCGAAGCTGTTTTTGGAGACCTGCGCATGTCCCAGGCGGCCACCACGGAGAGCCGGACGCAGGGCGAGCGGGCGTCGGACCGCCTGCCCCCGGAGCGTCTGCGGAAGCTTCTGCACGACATGCAGCTGATCCGGGAGTTCGAGTCCCGGACGCAGCAGGCGTACCAGCAGGCGAAGATCGGCGGCTTCTGCCATATCTATTCGGGGCAGGAGGCGTGCGCGGTCGGGACGATCGCCTGCCTCGAAGAGGGCGACCCGATCGTCACGGCCTACCGCGACCACGGGCACGCGCTCGCGGTCGGGAGCGACCCGCGGTACGTGATGGCCGAGATGTACGGCAAGATCACGGGCGTGGCCAAGGGCAAGGGCGGGTCGATGCACATGTTCGACCGCCCGCGGCACCTGTACGGCGGGCACGGGATCGTCGGGGCTCAGACGCCGCTCGGGGCGGGGCTGGCGTTCGGCGCCCGGTACACGTGGGAGGTGCTCGGCGAGGGCCCGAAGCGTGTCGCGCTGTGCTACCTCGGCGACGGGGCGCTGAACCAGGGGGCGTTCCACGAGGCGCAGAACCTCGCCGGCATCCTCGGGCTGCCGGTGATCTACATCGTCGAGAACAACGGGTACTCGATGGGCACGTCCATTGCCCGCGGGACGACGATGCCGCACGACCTGGTCCTGAAGGCGGCCGGGTACGGGATCAAGGGGCTCAAGATCGACGGCTTCGACGTGCTGCACGTCATCGACGAGTTCCAGCCGCTCGTGGACGAGTGCCGCGAGGAGCAGAAGCCCGGGTTCGTCGACCTCATCACGTACCGGTACCAGGGGCACTCGATGTCCGACCCCCAGAAGTACCGGACCAAAGAGGAGGTCGACGAGTGGAAGAGCCGCGACTCGATCGCCAAGCTCGCCAACGACCTCATCGAGGGCGGCGTGCTGAGCGAGGACGAGTGGAAGGCGATGCAGGACGAGATCCGCGAGACGGTCAAGGAGGCCGTGGCGTACGCCGAGGAGGCGCCGCTGCCCGACCCCGAGGCGGAGATGTTCAGCGATGTGTACGCGAACCCGCAGAAGAACCTGAGCCCGTCGGCGACCTACCACCACGGCGCGAAGAACATCGTGCTGGACGAGGCGGGGATGTAACCGCGAACCCCGCGAGGCCATGAACACCGTCGCCCTCGTCATCCTCCTCGCCCTCGCGTTCCTCTTCCTCTCCGCGATGCGGATCTGGAACCGCTTCGCGGTGGGGTTCGAGACGAAGTCGCGCGGCGAGATCGAGCGGGAGCGGGAAATCGCCCGCGAGCGGGCGGCCCGGGGAGAAACGCCGCTCCCGACCGCCCCGTCCAAGCCCGGCCCGGCCCGCCGCCATCCGGGCGCGACGGTGATCCGGCGGGATCCGGCGAAGGCAACGGAGCGGCGTGACGCGTGAACGGAGAGCCGCGGGCAGGCGAGGGGCCTGCTCTCCCGGCCGGCCGCGGCGGCCCGAGCAGATGAACGACCCGAAGATCCCCATCCCGCACGACCGCATCCGCGCTTTCTGCAACAAGCGGAAGGCGCGGGAGTTGTCGCTGTTCGACGCCCGCGACGAACGCGCCGCGATCTTCGGCCGCAGGGTCGATCCCATCGAGCACGAGGGCCTGCGCTATCCGTATTTCCGCAGGAGCATCCCCAACTCTCGGAGGGTGCTGCATGCGGCCTGATGCGGACGGCGCCGAACACGTGCTGGCCCATGAACGCGGGGCGGTGGTGGAAGAACGGATCCGGCGCGCGGTCGTCGACCACCCGCCGCCGCGGATCGAGGCACTGCGTTCGGCCATCGCCGAACTCGAACGGGACGAACGGCCAGGCGCGGAGAGCAACGCATGAGCACCCTCACCATCGAAACCGAGGTCCACCCCGCGATCGGCCGCGTCCGGCTGCCGGACTTCTCGAAGCCCCTGCCGAGCCGCGAGGGCGACCGCGTGATCCAGTTCCGCGAGGCCCTCCGGGAGGCGATGAGCGAGGAGATGCGCCGCGACAAGCGCATCTTCCTCTGCGGCGAGGAGGTCGCCGAGTACAACGGCGCGTACAAGGTCAGCCAGGGCATGCTCGACGAGTTCGGGCCCAAGCGCGTCATCGACACGCCCATCTCCGAGAACGGCTTCGCCGGCATGGCGATCGGCGCCGCGATGTACGGCCTCCGCCCCATCGTCGAGTTCATGAGCTGGTCGTTCAGCCTCGTCGCGGCCGACCAGATCCTCAACAACGCCCCGAAGATGCTCTACATGTCCGGCGGCCAGTGGGGCTGCCCGGTCGTCTTCCGCGGCAACGACGGCGCCGGCGGGCAGCTCGGCTCCACGCACTCGTGGACGGTCGAGGGCCTCTACGCCAACGTCCCCGGGCTGAAGATGGCGATCCCGAGCAACCCGTACGACGCCAAGGGCCTGCTCAAGACCGCGATCCTCGACCCGGACCCCGTCTTCTTCCTCGAGTCCGAGCGCATGCTCGGCGACAAGGGGCACGTCCCCCCCGAGGAGTACTACATCCCCTTCGGCGTCGCCCGCAAGGTCCGCGAGGGCGGCGACTGCACGCTCGTGAGCTGGGGCCGCCCGGTCCACTTCTGCGTCGAGGCGGCCGAGCAGCTCGCCAAGGACGGCATCGAGGTCGACGTGCTCGACATGCGGACGATCCGCCCGCTCGACATCGACTCGATCATCGAGTCCGTGAAGAAGACGAACCGCGTCGTCGTCGTCGACCAGTGCTGGCCGTTCGGCTCCGTCGCGAGCGAGACGATCACGCAGATCGTCGAGCGGGCGTTCGACTACCTCGACCACCAGCCGGTCCGCGTGAACACGGACGACGTTCCGACCCCCTACGCCAAGAACCTGGAGCAGGCGTACCTGCCGAACCCGGGGAAGATCGTGAGGGCGGTGAAGGGGGTTGTCGGGCGGTGAACGAGCGGCCGAACGCTGCTGCCGAACGCGCCAACGCGCCAACGCGCCAACGCGACGGGCGTGTCGATCGTGCGTTGCTGGAGCGTGTGGAGGCGTTCGCCGACCGGGTGCTCAACGTCGCCGAGGAGATCGAACGTCAGGGGCGGTCTCGCCGGATCATCGACCAGCTGATCGGCTCCGGCACGTCGGTCGGAGCCAACCTCTTCGAGGCGGACGAAGCGATGAGCACGAAGGACTTCGTGCGTTGCTTCTCGATCGCCCTCAAGGAGCTGAACGAAACCCGCTTCTGGCTCCGCCTGCTGCTCCGCAGGGGCTGGATCCCTGAGCCTCGCATGGACGACCTATCCTCGGAGGCCGACCAGCTCCGGCGCATCCTGAGCACGACGATCGCACGTTCGAAGCGGCCGAAGACCACCTAGACAGACCCACCCGCGTTGGCGCGTTGGCGCGTTGGCGCGTTCCGGAGAGCGCAGATGTCGGTCGAAATCACCATGCCGCGCCTGTCCGACACGATGGAAGCCGGCACCGTCGTCAAATGGCACGTCAAGGAGGGCGACTCCGTCTCCGCCGAGCAGGTCATCGCCGACATCGAGACCGACAAGGCCACGATGGAGCTCCAGACCTTCGACGCCGGCACCGTCGCCAAGCTCGCGGCCGCCGAGGGCGAGAGCGTCGCCGTCGGCACCCTCATCATGCTCATCGCCGAAGAGGGCGAGGACCCCGCCGAGGTCGCCAAGGCCGCCGGCGCCGGCAAGCCCGCCGACAAGAAGCACGCCGCCGAGGCCGACGACCGCCAGCAGGACGCCCGCGGGCAGTCCGCCGCCGGCTCGGCCGTCGCCGAGCAGCCCACCGGCCGGGGCGACCGCCCCGGGCAGGACGAACCGGGCGATGACGCCGGGCACGCCGGCGTGAACGGCGAGGCCGGCGGACGGATCCACGCCTCCCCCCTCGCCCGCAAGATCGCCGGCGAGGAGGGGGTGGACCTGAGCCGGATCCGCGGCTCGGGCCCCGGCGGGCGCATCGTCCGCAAGGACGTCGAGGCCGCCCTCGCCTCCGACGCGGCCCGCGGCGGCGCCCCCTCCGCCCCGGCGGCCCAGGCCGAGCAGCGCCCCGTCGCCCCGGCCCCCATCCCCGTCTCCGGCGCCCGCCTCGAGGCCCGCCGCGTCCCGCTCTCCAACATGCGGGCCACCATCGCCCGCCGCCTCGTCGAGTCGAAGACGACAGTCCCCCACTACCAGGTCACCGTCTCCGTCCGCCTCGACGCGCTCACGACCCTCCGCGAGCAGCTCAACACCCAGCTCGCCAGCCAGGGCGTCAAGCTCAGCGTGAACGATTTCCTCGTCCGCGCCTGCGCCCTCGCCATGCACCAGCACCCCTACGTCAACTCCTCCTGGAACCCCAAGGCCGAGAACGGGCAGCCCGCGATCGACATCCACGGCGAGGTCAACATCGGCGTCGCCGTCGCCCTCCCGGAGGAACGCGGCGGCGGGCTCGTCGTCGCCACCATCCGCAACGCCGACCAGCAGGGCCTCCGCTTCATCTCCGCCGAGACGAAGCGCCTCGCCAAGAAGGCCCGCGAGAAGGGCATCACCCCCGAGGAGATGTCCGGCAGCACCTTCACCATCTCCAACCTCGGGATGTTCGGCGTCGATCACTTCACCGCGATCATCAACCCGCCGAACGCGGCGATCCTCGCCGTCGGCCGGGCGATCGAGCGCCCCTTCGTCGAGACCGACGAGGACGGCGAGAAGGTCATCGTCGTCGGGCACGAGATGGCGATGACGATGTCCAGCGACCACCGCATCATCGACGGCGCCATGGCCGCCCAGTACCTGGGCACCGTCAAGGAACTCCTCGAGAACCCGGCCAGCCTGCTCGTGTAACCGCGGGGGGGGGACGCTCCGGATCGGCGTCGGGCGCGAACAGCCCGCCCGCCCCGGGCGTTGCTACCCTCGATGAACGTGCAAGAGCCCGGCGCCCAACTCCGCCTCGCGGGGCAGGACGACCCCCTGCCGCTGCGCACCTCCCTTGAGGCCGCCCGCGATCACCTCCGAGACGAGGACGAACGCGCCCGGCGCGAGGCCGGGCCGTCGCCGCGCCGCCTGCTCGTCTCGGGCATCCTGATCCTGTTCGGCGGGCTTGTCTTCTTCGTTCTTCTCCCCTACATCGGCGTGTACCTTCCGCCGATCATCCCGGTGACCGCCTTCATCGCGATCCTGCTCGGCGCGATCTTCGCCGGCGCCAGCGAGCGCGAACTCATGGCCGACGACGAGCCGACGTCCGAGCCCCCCGAGGACGAGGGGCGCCCGGTGCTCTGCTGCCCCGGCCCGCGCCCGCTCGGCACGGCCGAGAGGCTGCGCCGGGCCCGATCGGGCGGGCGTTTCGGGCTGACCGACGGACGCTGAACGGACGGAAGCTCCGGGTCAGGACGCGGCCTTGACCGGTCGGCGTCCCGGCGCCTTGCGGGCGTCCTCGACGCCGCTCGGCCCGATCTGGAACGCCGTGATCATCATCCCGAGCGAGACCGAGATCAGGACCGCGACAACCAGGGCGCCGATGAGCAGCCCGATGATCCGCACGGCCTCGAGCCCGCCGGGAGCGGGGCTGAGCAGCACGCCGCGGAAGAGGTGCCCCACCGTCAGGGCGGCCGCCGGGATCAGCCCCAACGCGCCTCCCTGGAAGAACTTGCGCATCGAGTCCGGCGACCGCACGAGCACCGCCGCGCCCGCCAGCGCCGCCAAGGCCGCTCCCCCCGCCGCCCGCCCGAAGAGCAACGGTTTGAGCCAGCCGGCGATCGGGCCGGTGATGTTCGCCCGGGCGTCGAGGAACGAGAGCCCCGCCGCCACGGCGACGGTCCCCCCGATGCAGAGGAGGCCGATCCCGAACCCGTGCGGAAACTTGCCGAGCCCGAAGAGCAGCCCGAAGACGCCCGCGAGCAGGATGAGCGCCTCGAACCCGACGACGCCGGGGATCAGCTGACCGACCGCGAAGACGCCGAGCCAGAGCCCGACGAGGGCGCTGGCGGCGATGGCGAGGGCGAGGATCGCCGTCGCGGCTCGGATGGCGGCGGGGGCCTTGGGGATCACGGGGGCCTCCTCTGAGCGGGCATTCGGCGTGCGGCTGGGGCGCGGAGCGACCGTCGGGCGGCCGCGGGGACAATGCTACCGGATCGGCGGGCCCCCGAGCGGGCATGAGCCGAGGCGGGGATCGGTTCTCGGTCCGGCCGCGCCCCGGCACCGGAATTGGGGCAGGGCTTGCCGGTTTGCCGATGGCACGCTCCGGCATGCGCCGCGCCGGGTTTCAGCCGGGGGCGGCGTCGGCCGATGAAACCGGGTTCGGAAGCGCGCAGGCTCCGCCCTCCGGCCCCGGCACGCGGGCTGGAACGGCGCTTGCGGGTAGCGCCGCGGGTTCTTCGCAAGGAGGCGGCCTTGAGCGGGATCACGAGCAGCGGACTCATCAGCGGCATCGACACCGCGAGCCTGATCGACTCCCTGCTTCAGGTGGCTGCGCGTCCGCGCCTGCTGGCCCAGCAGCGGCTGGTGCAGCTCCAGACGCAGCAGGCCGCGCTCCTGGACATCAACACCCGGATCAGCGGGATCCGGACGGCGGCGCAGAACTTCCGGACGAACGACGTCTTCCGGGCGAAGGCGGCGAGCGTGTCGGCCGAGTCGGTGCTGAGCGCCCGGGCGAGCAACACCGCGCAGCCGGGCACGTACCACTTCATGGCGCACCGGCTGGTCTCGACCCAGCACTTGATGACGCGGGGGTTCGCCGACCGCGACACCACGGCGGTCGGGGCGACGGCGTTCACGTTCGAGTCGACGCTGGCGCGCCTGGACCGCGACACGCGGCTCGGGGACCTGAACGGGGGCGAGGGGATCGAGCGCGGGTACATCTCGATCACGGACGCCAACGGCGCCACGCGCGAGGTCGACCTGACCCGCGTCGCGACGCTCAACGAGATCGTCGAGGCGATCAACACGACCGAGGGCCTGGACGTCGAGGCCCGGGTCTCCGAGGGGCGGCTGGTCATCGACCGGGCGGTCTCGCTCTCGCAGCGGACCGGGAGCCGGACGCTGGAGACGCTGGGCCTCGCCGGCAAGACGGCGGCCGACGGGCGGATCACCGGGGACCGGCTGCTCCAGATGTCCGGGACCACGCCGCTGTCGGCGTTGAACGACGGCACGGGCGTGGACGTCAACGACGACTTCGGCGTCGCCCGGTACGACTTCACGATCACGATCAACGGGCAGAAGCGCGAGATCGTCATCGGGAACGTGTACAAGGAGGTGGACGACGACAACGGCGAGAAGAAGGTCGTGCTGGACAAGGGCCCGGCGTCGACGATCGGCGAGGTGCTCGAGCGGATCAACGAGAAGATCGCGGACCTCGGGGGAGAGGCGCGGCTGAACGCGGAGACCGGAGCGATCGACATCGTCGGCCCGGCCGGGGCGACGATCGTGGTGGAGGAACGCGCGACCACCGGCCGCCAGCGCACCACGGCCGAGGACCTGGGGCTGCTCGGCGCCTCGAACAGCGGCACGCTGAGCGGGCGGCGGGTGCTGGCGGACGCGAACACGACGCTCGTGTCGGCGCTGAACGGCGGGCAGGGGCTCAAGGGCGGGCGGTGGGTCGAGGTGAGCACGGGCGAGGGGGACTTCGAGGTCGACCTCGCCGGGGTGACGACGATCGAGGAGGTTCTGGACCGGCTGAACTCGCACCCGGGGAACGGGGGGACGGTCGTCTTCTCGCTCGACGAGCGCGGGACCGGGATCGTCGCGACGGCGAAGGACGCCTCCGGCAATCCGACGGACCTCTCGATCCTGGGCGACGCGGCGGAGGCGTTGGGGCTGCGCGGCTCGTCGAGCGAGGGGCGGCTGGGCGGGACGAACCTCCAGCGGCAGTGGGTCGCGGAGGGGATGGCGCTCTCGTCGCTGCTGAACGGCGCCTCGCTCGGCTCGGGGACGCTGCGGATCCGCGACGCGGAGGGGCAGGAGGAGAAGATCACGATCAGCTCGGACGTGCGCACCGTGGGCGACCTGCTCAAGGCGATCAAGTCCGGGGCGGGGTCGCTCAAGATCGACGCGCGGATCAACGCCAACGGCGACGGCATCGAGATCGTCGACCTGACCGAGGGCGTCGGCGGCGTGAAGATGAAGGTCGAGGACGTCAGCGGCACGATCGCGGCCCGGCTCAACCTCGCGGGCGAGGCGTCCGGCACGGGGGCGGAGAACCGGATCGATGGCACGTTCGAGCGCCGCGTCGAGTTCGCGCCCGACGACACGCTCGACAAGATCGTGGAGAAGATCAACCGGGCCGGGGCCGGCGTCTCGGCGTCGGTCGTGCGCGACGGCTCCGGGTCTCGCCCGTTCCGGCTCAACCTGGTGAGCACGGCGTCGGGCGAGGCCGGCCGCTTCGTGCTGGACTCCGGCGGGCTCGACCTCGGGCTGCGGACGATCGACGAGGGGCACAACGCCCGGGCGTTCTTCGGCTCGACCGACCCGGCGACGGCGATCCTGCTCGAGAGCGACACGAACACGATCGACGGGGCGGTGCCCGGGCTGGCGATCGACCTGAAGTCGGTCGGCTCGGCGTCGGTGACCGTGACCCGGGACACCTCGGCGATCGAGTCGCAGGTCGACGCGTTCGTGAAGGCGTTCAACGACGCCATCTCGCGGATCGACCACCAGACCCGCTACGACCAGGCCTCGGAGCAGCGGGGCCCGCTGCTCGGCGACGGCACGATGCACCAGCTCCGCCGGTCGCTGTTCAACGCGATCAACGCGCCGGTGCAGGGCTTCACAGGAACGTACACGAGCCTGCTGCAGGTGGGGATCAAGGTCGGGGGCGGCGGCAAGACGATCGAGTTCGACAAGGAAGCGTTCCGCAAGGCGTACCAGGAGGACCCCGCCGCCGTGGAGGCCCTGTTCACGCGCCGCGACATCGACCCGAACAGCGGGACGATCGAGCTCGAGGACGGCGTGACGGTGAAGAACCCGGACGCCCAGACCACGTTCACGGCGCTCGGCGTCATCGGGCAGATCGAGCAGCTCGCCGAGCGGTACGTGAACAGCGTGACGGGCACGCTGACGGCGCGGCGCAAGGGGCTCGACGAGCAGATGGCGGCCCAGCAGTCGCGGATCGACTCGATGACGGCGGCGCTGGAGCGCAAGCGGACGATCATGGAGCGGCAGTTCGCCGCGATGGAGTCGACGATCGCCCAGCTCCAGAGCCAGCAGGGAGCGCTCAACCAGCTCGGGCGGATCGGGCAGATGACCGGCTGATCGCGCCGCACAGAGTTGGCGCCGGGGGCTGAAGTGGGCCCCGTGAAGGCCCGATACCCAGGCTGATGAGCGAGCACGCCCCCAACTTCAAGGACCCGACCTTCACGCTGAGCCCCCAGGCGAACGCGTACCTGCGCACGCAGGTGATGTCGGCGTCGCCCGAGGAGCTGCGGATGATGCTCCTGGACGGGGCGGTGAAGTTCGCCACCCAGGGGTGCGAGGGGCTGGAGGCGAAGGACTACGAGGCGAGCTTCGCCGGCTTCAGCCGGGCGAGGGACATCGTCCTGGAGCTGATGACGACGATCCGCCGCGACGCGGACCCGGAGCTGGCCGACCGTGTCCGGGCCGTGTACGCGTTCATCTACCAGGAACTGGTGGAGTCGAGCTTCGAGAAGGACCCCGTCCGCGGGCGCAAGGCCGTGGAACTCCTGGACTACGAGCGCGAGACCTGGCGGCTCCTGATGGAGCAGCTCGGCAAAAAGAGCGCGACGGCATCGCGTCCGGCGCCTGCCGCCGCCCAGGCCCCGTCCGCGAACGCCGGCGGGCCCCGCCGCTCGCTGAGC
>CAYMFP010000101.1:0-9795 GCA_964389385.1 uncultured Phycisphaeraceae bacterium
GGTGCGGGTGGGGGCTCGGCGCCCCCGCGCTGTGCGCCGCGGCGGACGGCGGGGGGTTGGGGGTGGGGTTGGGGGCGGGGGTGGGGGCGGGAGAGGGCGAGGAGGTCGCCGGCCGAGTCGCCGCGGCGGCCCGCGAACTCTCCCGCATCCGCGACGAGCTGGAACGCCAGGCCGTCCGCGAGGGAACGGCCGCCCCCCGGTTCATCATCCGCGCCGTGGCGGTCGCACCGGCGGAGGGTGGACGCGGCGACGCGGCCGCCCGGACTCTCGCGCAGCGCATCGACGTCCGCGGGCAGGGCCCGGCCGAGGCGAGGCTGCCGACCGCCCTGTGGCGTTCCGGCGCGAGCCTGCTCGACAGGCTCGCGCCCGAGGCCGCGGCCGTCGCGGTGGTGGTGGGGTGGGACCGCCGCATCCGCGGCGCCGTGCGGATCGATGGCGCGGACGCGGGCGAGCGGGCGGCGGGGCTCGAGCCCGCCCTCCGCGCCAGCGCGCGCCTCGCGAACGAGCCGGATTAGCCCGCCTCGGCCCGCGGGTGCGCCCGCTGGTAGACGTCGCGCATCCGCTGCGTCGTCAGGTGCGTGTACACCTGCGTCGTGCTCAGCGACTGGTGCCCGAGCAGCTCCTGCACGCTGCGCAGGTCCGCCCCGTTGTCCAGCAGGTGCGTCGCGAAGCTGTGCCGCAGCGTGTGCGGGCTGATCGTCGGGTCGAGCCCGACCATCCGCAGGTACTTGTCGAGCTTCCGCCGCACCGACCGCGAGCTGAGCCGCTCCCCGTGCTTGTTCAGGAAGAGCGGGCGGTCCGGCACCGGCGTGCCGTCCGGGTTCCAGAGCTGGCGGAACCGCGGGTCCTGGCGGAGCAGGTCCACGTAGCGGGCGATCGCCTGCCGGGCGTGCGAACCGAGCGGCACGAGCCGCTCCTTGCGCCCCTTGCCGCGGACGTGCATCGCCTCCCCGTCCATGTCCAGGTCGTCGACGTTCAGCCCGACCAGCTCCGACACGCGGATGCCCGTCGAGTACAGCGTCTCGAGCATCGCGCGGTCGCGGCGGCCGAGCACGTCGCGGTCGTCCGGGGCGCTCAGCAGGCGCTCGATCTGGTCGATCGTGATCGCCTTCGGCAGCCGCTTGCTCTGCCGCGGCGTGCGGATGAGGATCATCGGGTTGCCGGCCACGAAGCGGCGCCGGTCGGCCCACTTGTAGAAGCTCCGCAGCGTGGCGATCTTCCGCGCCATCGTCGCCGGCGAGTAGTTCTGGTCCGACAGGTGCGCGAGGAAGCCCCGCACCACCTCCGGGTCCGCGTCGCAGACGATCTCCGTGACCGTCTTCGGCGTGATCCGCCCGGCCACGCCCTCCGGCGCCGGCGGCGGCTCCACCGCGCCGCCCGAGTGCTTCGCCCGGGCGTGCTCGAACGCCTCCGCCTCCAGCTTCGGGTTCATCTCGACCGCGAACGCGTCCGCGAGGTACTCGATGAACTGGCGCAGGTCCGCCCCGTAGCACCGGGCGGTGTACGGGCTGAAGCGGCGCTCGTCGGTCAGGTAGCTCGCGAACGCCTCGGTGATCGGCAGGCTGGACATCCCGGACTCCTTGCGGCCGCGGCCGGCCGACCTCCGCATCGACTGCTGCTCACGCGCCCTGCTGCGCCCCGGACTCCCCCTCCGGGCGGTGCAGCCCGTGCGGGAGAGCCTCGCCGCGGAGCAGCTGCTCGCGGACGAGGGAGGCCCCGAACCGCCCCAGCGGGCACGTCGGGTCGCGCCCCATGGCGCCGACGCGTTCGATCATCTCCGGCAGCCCCGCCGCGTCGCAGGCGAAGCTCCAGCGGTGCCCGCGGAGGTGGAGGCTCACGCTCCGCCTCCCGTCGGGCTCCGTCTGTTCCTGTATCGGGAAGACGTGGCTCACGATCCACCCCCGTTCCTGCGCATCGCGGAACCGGGCGCCGACGCCTCGTCCTCCGAGCGGGCCCGCGCCAGGCGCACCCACTCGCTCTCCAGCAGCTCGCTCACCCCGCGGTGCGCGGCGAACGACGCGTAGCTGTCCATGTCCACCAGGTACACGCGCCACCCCAGCGCCGTCGCCGGGTCCGCCCGCCCCGCGGCGTGCTCGCGCACCCGCGAGAGCACGCCCGAGTCCCGCGCGTCCAGGTGCAGGCTCGCCGTCGCCACGGGAGCCCCGCCGAACGACGAAACCCGCGTCGTGCCGTGGTCCGTGCTCGCGTACCCGAGCGCCCGGGCGTCCAGCCCCTCGGTGCGCCCGCCCAGCCGCTGCCCCCGGGCGTACAGCCCGAGCGACAGGCCCACCACCGGCGGGTCGTACGGGTCCCACGCCGTCACCGAGCCGAGCACCAGCCCGTCCACGCCCAGAGCCCCCGCGAGCTCGGCCGCGTCCTCCGGCGAGCGGACCGCGTCCATACCGAGCGCCCGCATCGCCTGCACCGTCCGGTTGACCGGCAGGCACGCCACGCCCTCGACCTCCTGCGCCGCCGCCGCCAGCTTGTCCGACAGCGACAGCGGGTCGAACACGCTCGTCCCGCTCTCGTTCCGCAGCGGCACCACCGCCCAGAGGACCTCGCCCTCCGTCGTGTCGTACGGCGCCACCACCCGCTGCGGGGCGGCCCGCGGCGCGGGGGCCGAACACCCCGGCGCGAGCAGCGCGGCGCCGGCGGCCAGGGTCAGGATCGCGGTGGTCGTTCGCATGGGCCCTGCGCTCCGCGCTCAGTCGCCTTCCGTCGGGACCGTCGCCACCGACCGCCCGCGCTCGTCCGCGCGCGGGTCGACGCCGGAGGCCGCGTGGATCGCCGGGGCGATGTCGAGCGACCACAGGTTCTCCGCCCCGGACCGGTCGCTCACGAAGAAGACGTTGCCCGTCGAGCTCCAGGTCGGCATCAGGTCGACCGCGTTGCCGCGGGTCAGCTCGACCTCGCCCCGCCCGTCGACGCCGATCGTCCAGATCGAGGCCGTCTCGGGACGCGGGGCCCGCCCGCTCCGCCACGCGCCGTTGTTCGGCACCGCGGAGTAGACGATGCGCTGCCCGTCCGGCGACCACGACGGGTTGATCAGCGCGGCCACCGGGCTCGAGACGATCTCCGTCTCGTTCCCCGCCTGCTGCACGCGCGGGTCGTAGTCGATCGTCCAGACGCTGAACGAACGCTCGCCGCGCTCGCGCGAACGCTGGAACAGGATCCGGTCTCCGCCGGAGAGCCCGGTGTTCGGCACCGGGCACCACTCCGGGAACAGCCCGTACCCGATGAACGTCAGCGACGCCGGGTTGAACACGTCCGCGACCCACAGCTCCCACCGCCCGGACGTCTGCCCGAGGCGGCTGAACGCCAGGTACTTCCCGTCCGGCGACCACGTCGGGTGCAGGTCGTGCGTCGCGTCCGAGGTGATCTGCAGCGCCCGCCCGCCCGTCGAGGGCATCACGTAGATGTCCCAGTTCCCCGAGCGGTTGCTCGCGAACGCGATCCGCCGCCCGTCCGGGCTCAGCGCCGGCATCACGTCCTGCGCCGGGTCGTCGGTCAGGCGCGTCACCACGCGCGACCCCACGCCCTGCACGTAGATGTCCGCCGTCGGGCGGTGCCGCGTCGACGCGAAGACCACGCGCTTCCCGTCCCGGCTCACCTGAGGATCGAAGTCGGAGCCGACCTCGCTGAACGAGGCCTGCTGGATGTTCGTCGTCTGCTGCCCCTGGGCCAACGCCGCCGCCTCCACCGGGAGCGGCAGGCTCATGACGTCGGCGTACAGCCGAGCCGCCGCGTCCTGCCCCTCGAGCCCGGCCCCCGTGCTCTCCGGCGGCAGCGAGACGCCGTCCGCCAGACTCGCCGGATCGATGAAGTCCCAGCCCGAGGCCGACCGGTCCCACCGGTCCCGGAGCAGGTCCCCGGTGCCGGGCTCCGGCGCCGGGTTCTCGGACGTCGCCGCGACCGGCGGCTCCGGCGCCGGGCGGACCGCCTGCAGCGTGCGGCATCCCGTCGCGCCCCCCGCCAGCGCGGTCAGCGCCGCGGCGCCCAGGGTCAGCCTCGTCCTGTTCCGGTCGCGTTGCATGCGTTCGTGCTCCTGGCGCCGCGGTCGTGCGGCCCGCGCGACGCGACGCACACCGCGGGCCAATCGACGCCCGTCGATGCGCTCGGTTTGCCTGACCGTCCTCGATGCCCGCCCACCGCGGGTGCTCTCTCCTCCGTCCGGCTTCCGCCGGACCACACGCCCGCTCCACGGGCCGCGGGCAACATCGGCCATATCCGGACCCGGCATGAGTCCCAGAACAGCGGTCCGCAGCGCTTTTGCACGCGGGGGCGCAGGGTTGGCCCGGCGCAAAAAAGACACCGCCGGGGGCGCCCCACCACGGGCGCCCCCGGCGGCCTTTGTTCCTTGCTTTGTACCGGTTTACGAACCGGTTCTCCGCCGTTTTTCCCCAAACACGGCGCTCGTGCGCTCAGTCCGGACGCTCGCGCCCGAGGATCGCCGGCGTCTCGCCCGTGCGGATCCACCGAGCCATCCGACCGCGCGGCTCGGCGAGCGCCACGAGTCGCTCCAGATACCGGTGCAGCGCGTCGCGATCGAACGCCGCCAGGAAGTCCTTGTTCACCGTCGGGTTCATCTCGATGATGCGCTCGATCAGACGCTCGCGCGTCATGCGCCGCGCCGGCGGGGGCTCGGCCGGCGCGATCGTCGCCGGCGCAGCGCTCGCAGCAGCCGGCGCCGGGGCGACGGGGAGCGGATCGCCGAGACGGATCCGGGGTTTCATCGACCGGGGCAAGGGCTTCGCCTCGATCGTGGTGGCGACGGCGCGCGTGTTCTCCTCCGGCGGCCCGAAGAGCCAACCGGTCTCGTGCTCCGCCTTGGCGAAGAGGCTCGCGTGTTCCAGTTCCGCCGAGAGCGCCAAGCCCATGTGCCGCCGCCTCCTTCTCTCTTGCTCGTCCGCGCCTCGGCCTCCGCCCGGGGTCGGGCGGAGAGTCCGGGCGTGGGGGCGAAAATCGACCGCGCCCCCGAGTCGGCTGCACAGTTCGAGGGCCGAAGTCCGAGCGCCGCGCCGCTTGAGCGCAGACTCCGCTGCGGCGCGAACGTCCCTCGCGTTATCTGCGCTGAACCCGCGCAGGCTGCGCCCGCGTCTACCCTGAACCGATGACCGGTCCCCCTTTCCCGCCGATCTCCGTTCTGAACACCGCGAACACCCCCGCACTGCGTGCGCCGGAGACCGCCGAGGAGGTCGCCCGGGTCATCACGGAGAACCCCTTGGCGGACGGGTTCGACGCCGAGGCCGTGTTCGCATCCGGTGCGCGGCGCGTGATCGTGCGCAGCGGCTGGATCGGCGAGGAGGCCGAGGGCGAGATCTTCCCCGCGAGCTTCCGCACGTGGACGGTCGAGGGGTGGCGACGGTTCGAAGAAGCGTGCCGGGCGCTCGCAAACGCCGCCCGCGCCGCCGGGGCCGAACTCATCCTCTGGCCGCACCACCGGCACGTGCTCAGCGACCCGCAGGCCTGCATGACGCTCCTCAAGCGGTGGGGGGATCAGGGGGAGGCGCCGCCGTTCCGCCTCCTCATCGAGCCGGCGGCGTTCCTGACGCACGGCATGCTGGCGGCCGCGGAGGATCACCTGCGGCGGGCGTTCGAGTCGCTCACGCACCCGGAGAGCGTCGCCCGGCGGCACGTGGCGGCGGTGGTGCTCTCGGGCGTCGAGCCGGCGGCATCCATCCACGCGGACGCCGCCGACCCGGAACTCGTCCCCGCCCCCCTCGGGACGGGTGTGCTGGACCCGCGTCTGCTCCTGACGCCGTTCGCGCGGCTGACCGACCCGGCGCTGCCGGTCGTGCTGCGCGATCCCGGCGCGGCGGATCAGGCGCGGACCCTCCCCGAACGACGCCCGGAACCCCGGGGGCGGGGAGCGGATGGGGACGGCGGCGGGGCGGGCGCTCCCGCCGGGCTCGGCTCCTAGCATCCGGGCCCCGAAGACGCGAGCCGCGCTTGGCGCCTCAGCGGACAGAGACCCGGCGGAGCATCATGTCGGACCAGCCGAAGCACAAGCCCCAGGACGTCCCGAACACGAACCTCCCGGAGAAGCCGGCGACGGACCCGAGCAAGGACGTCCGGGTGCAGCGGTCGACGAGCCACCCCGCGCCGCACCTGGACCACAAGACGTTCGCCGTGGTCAAGGAGGCGTTCCCCGGCAAGCGGTTCCGGGGGACGGAGTTCCGCGGGCAGAGCACGCTGATCGTGGAGCCGGCGGATCTGCACGAGGTCCTGAAGTTCCTGCGCGACGACGAGCGCTGCGGGTACAACTTCCTCTCGGACCTGGCCGGCATCGATTACCTGAACTACCCGGCGAAGACGCCCGGGCGGTTCGCGGTCGTCTACAACCTCTGCAACTTCAGCAACGACGACCGCTTCTTCGTGAAGACGCACCTGGACCCGTCGATCCCCACGGAGGGCATCGAGGAAGACCCGGCCCTGTGGCTCGACAGCGTGACGGATCTCTGGGCCGGCGCCGAGTGGATGGAGCGCGAGGTCTTCGACATGTTCGGGATCCGCTTCCGCAACCACCCGGACCTGCGGCGGATCCTGCTCTGGGAGAAGTACCCGGCCTTCCCCCTCCGCAAGGACTACCCCCTGCGCGGGCGGGGCGAGCGCGAGGCGTATCGAGTGATCGACCGCACGAGCGCGTGAGGCAGCCGGTCGGGAGTCGGTGACCGCCGCCGGACGCACGCCGGCCCGAACGGCCGGAGGTCGCTCAGCGCGCGTGCTCCCGGAAGCGCTTGTAGAACGACCAGTCCGGGTCCGGAGTCACGACCACGCGCGCCGCATGCTCGCCGATCGCCGTGTCGAGCACGTCGCGGTGCGTCTCGATCCACCCGTGGTCCTGCCCGTAGAGCACGATCTCGCGCCGCCCGGCGGTGCTGATCAGCAGCGCGAGGATCGCCCCGCCGCGCTCCCGCAGCAGGTCGTGGATCCGCGTCTCGATCTGATCGAGCCGCCCCATCTCCTCCATCGTCGGCAGCCCCTCCGGCGTCGCCTCCTGCACCGTCACGGACAGGGTGATGCACTGGGTGAACGCCTCCCCCCGCCCCTCCTCCATCGCGTCCATCCGGACGCGGGCGATCATGGTGCGGTCCTCCACCCGGCCGGCGAGCACGCCCCAGTTCCGGTAGTCGAGTGCGGGATCCGTCGGGCGCCTGCGCTCAGCCATGCGACAACCTCCGCGCAGAGGCTACGCACGCGGGCGCCCGCCCGATCCACCGGAGGCGGGGTTCTGCCCTCGTCTTCGGATCCGGGCTGGATCCGCCCCGCCGTCCGCCCGATGCCGCGGCCGGAGGTTCTCATGCAGCAGGATCAGGCACAGCGTCTCCGGGAACACATGGCCGCCTTCGACGCCGACGGGCAGCGCATCGCCGCGTGCTTCGTGGAGCGTCTCCGCGAGGCGGCGCCGGGCGGGGACGCCGAGGCGATCTCCGATTCCGTCCGCCGCGCGCGGCTCCTCCCGGACGCCATCCGGCTCGCGGTGGGGGAGGCGGAGCAGACGGCCGTCATCCACCGGGCGCTGTTCGACCCCGACGCGGGCGGGACGGCCCCCGAGGCCTCGGGCCCGAACGCCACCGACCTGACGCGGGAACTCGAGGCGGCCGTCCGTTCGGCCGCGGGCGAGCAGTGGGACCCCGCCCTCGAAGGCGAGTGGCGGGGCGTGGTGCGGGTGGTCACGCGCTTCGTGCTCGGGGTCCGGTAACGTCGCCGTCCCGGCGGGCTTATGCTCGCCGCATGGCGAGGGCCGGACGTGCGACGGGCCGGACGGCTCCGACGCCGATCCGCCCGGCGTGCGTCTCTTCGCGGCACGAGCCTCCGCGCAGGACTCGCGAGCGATTCGAGCCGATGTGGACGGCGCGAGAGCGTCGCCGCGTCGGGCGGCGCGTCCGGAACTCGCCGCCGGTCGGAGGTTCCGCCCGGCGTGGATCCCGTGCCCCCGTCGCGGAGAGGACGTCGCGTGCCGATGCGGAGATGGACAGCTTGCGCGGCCGCGGCCCTGCTCGGCGTCGGGGGATGCACCCAGGCGCCGCGGATGCTGGAGGCCGCGTCGCTCGACCGGGCGGCGGACCGCGCCGAGGCGGCGTCGGACTTCTGGCTGGACCGCGCGCCGCCGGTGCGTCCGGGGGCCCGGGTGGCGGTGGTGGAGTTCGCGATCGAGGTGGTGACGGAGAAGGACGAGTCCTCCTTCGACCGGCAGCTCGCCTTCCTCCCGCCGAGCCCGGTGACGCTTGGGCTGACGGCGGTGGGACCCCTCCGCCAGCGGTTCGACTTCGGCGAGGGCTTCCCGCAGCAGCTCGCGGACGCGATGTACCTCGCGTTCGAGGAGCTGGCGCACGAGCAGGGCCTGGAGCTGGTGCCGCCCGCGGAGGTGCAGGCATCGAGCGGCTTCACGCGCGTGCCCTCCTCCACGGCCGAGGAGGTTTCGACGCTCCGGACGCTGAACCTGGTGGCGATCGACACGGGGCGCATCAAGAAGACGACGCTCGTGCCGGCGGGGGGGACGCGCCTCGTGGCCGGGTCCGGGCGCGCGGCCGACGCGGGGCAGCGGGTGCTGCTCGACCGCCTGGGCGCGGACGCGGCGGTCCGGGTGAAGATCCGCGTCGGGACCTACCGGGGCGGGGCGGCGGTGATGCAGGGTTCGGAGATCGCGGTCGTGACGCGGCGGAACGAGGGGCGGCTGGTCTCGACGCGTTCGCTGGTGGCCTCGCCTCCGGCGGAGACGGAACTCGCGGGGGAGGCCGGCGCCTTCGGCACGCGGGAGGTCGACCAGCGGGTCTTCTTGGAGGGGATCGACGACGTCTTCCCCCCGTACGCCGCGATGGCCCTCGCGGAGATGATCGAACGCCGCGGCGAGGAGGAACGTCCGGCGGCGCGGGCGCGGTCGGCCGTCCGCGCCGGGGAGTAGGACGGGCGCGGCGGGCGCCGGGACGGGCGTCCGGCGTCGCCGGGTGGGGAGTGGGGGGCCTGGGGCGGGGCGGAACGGGGCGGGGCGGAGTATGGTGCTCGCATGGCTGAGAGGACATCGGCGGCGGTGCGGCCCGTGGCGCTCGTCACGGGCGCGGGGTCCGGCATCGGGCGGGCGACGGCCCGGGCGCTGGCGGCCCGGGGCTACCGGTGCTCGCTGATCGGGCGGACGGAGGCGACGCTGCGCGAGACCGGGGCGGGGCTCGGCGCGGAGGGTGAGGACTGGACGCTCGTGGCGGCGGACCTCTCGACCGAGGCGGGCGTCTCTGCCGCGGCGGGGAGGACGCTGGCGGCGTTCGGTCGTCTGGACGCGCTGGTGAACAACGCGGGGTGGAGCCCGCTGCGCCCGATCGGGGCCTGCTCCTACGGGCAGATCCGGGAGATCTTCGACGTCAACGCGGTCGGGCCGCTGGCCCTGATCGCGGCCTGCTGGGGGGCGTTCGAGCGGCAGCGGTCGGGGTGCGTGGTGAACGTCTCGACCTACTCGACGATCGACCCGTTCCCCGGGCTGGGGGTGTACGGGGCGGCGAAGGCGGCGCTGAACCTGATCGTTCGCGGGATCATGAACGAGACGTCGGCGTGGGGCGAGGTCCGCCCGGGCGTGCCGGCGATGCGGGCGTTCGCGGTGGCCCCGGGGGCGGTGGAGACGCCGCTGCTGCGGAGCCTGTTCCCGGAAAGTTCGCTCCCGCGGGAGCGGACGCTGGAGCCGGAGGCCGTGGCGGAGGTGATCGTCGAGTGCGTCGTGGGGGAGCGGGACCGGCAGGTGGGGGAGACGATTCTGCTGCCGAGCCCGTGAGGGCGGGAATCGGGAGCGGGGATCGGGAGTCGGCA
>CAYMFP010000102.1:0-9761 GCA_964389385.1 uncultured Phycisphaeraceae bacterium
GTGGGGGTGGGGTGCGCGTGGCGGCGCTGCGGTCGGAGGGGGCGGCGTCGCGGCCGGAGTGGGCGCTGACGCCGTTCGTCGAGAAGTGGTCGCGCGGGCTCCGCGCGGAGGTGCGGCTGGAGGGGGTGAACGACCGGGGCGTCGTCTACGCGGCGGTGGAGACGGTGTTCGAGGACGGCGTCGCGTTCGAGGCGACGCTGCGCCCGGAGGGGTGGGCGACGGAGGGCGCGCCGGACGTGGAGGGCTTCATCGGCGGGTTCGGGTCGCTGCGCTGCGACGACCCGTTCCTCGAGCGGTACTACGACTACCGGCTGTACGGGCTGCACCTGTGCCGCGTGGGCGGTGGCGCCGGCGACGCGGGGGCGGGGAACGTGCGGCACCCGGCGGTGGCGGAGGGGATCGCGTACTTCCACGTGCCGATCACGTACTCGGCGCAGTGCCACATGCTGGAGGCCCGGTGGTCGCGCGACCCGTCGGTGGCGCGGGGCACGCTGCTGAACTTCCTGGAGCACCAGCGCGAGGACGGCTCGCTGCACGGGCGGATCTACGCGAGCGAGCTGGTGAAGACGGACTTCTACCACGCGAACTGGGGCGACGCGGTGCTGGCGGTGGAGGCGTTGCACCCGGACGAGGCGTACCTGGCGCGCGTCTACCCGGGGCTGTCGCGGTACGCGGACTGGCTCTCGCGGGACCGCGACGCGGACGGCAGCGGGATGATCGACGTCGTGAACCACTACGAGACGGGGCAGGAGTACATGTCCCGCTACCAGGCCGTGAACCCGAACGCGGACCGGGACGAGTGGAAGAGCACGACGCGGCTGAAGGCGATCGACGCGACGGTGTACTCGTACCAGCTCCGGCGGGCGCTGGAGCGGATCGCGCTGCGGCTCGGGCGGTCCGATGAGGCGGCGCGGTGGGGGGCGGAGGCGGCGCACGTCGGGCGGGCGATCCGCGAGCGGATGTGGAACGAGGAGCTGCGGTTCTTCACGGACGTCGACCCGAGGACGGGGCGTTCGACGGGGGTGAAGGCGGCGGTCTGCTTCTACCCGATGCTGACGGACCTCGTCGACGAGGCGACGGTCGGGGACCTGCTGCGGCGGCTGACGAACCCGGGCGAGTTCTGGACGCCCTGGCCGGTGCCCTCGTCGAGCGTGGACGACCCGTGCTTCAACGCGGAGGCGGAGTGGAAGGGCAAGCGGCACGTCTGCCCGTGGAACGGGCGGGTGTGGCCGATGACGAACAGCCACGTCGTCGAGGGGCTGCTCCGGCAGTGGCGCCTGCGGGCGCCGGACGCCGGGGAGGACGCGCCGCGGGTGCGGTGCGGCGCGATCGCTGGGGAGCTGCTCGACAAGTTCGTGAAGCTGATGTTCCACGACCGGGAGCTGGGCATCGCGCACGCGCGGCCGAACTGCTTCGAGCACTACAACCCGTACACGGGGCACGCGTGCGTCTACCGCGGGATCGACGACTACCAGCACTCGTGGGTGGCGGACCTGCTGATCCGCGGGCTCGCGGGGCTGGACGTCGAGGCGGACGCGGCGAGCCCCGGCGGGGCCCGGCTCGTCGTCGACCCGCTGCCGATGGCGGCCGGCGACGTCCGGCTCGTCGACCAGCACGTGCGGGGCCGGCGCGTCGACCTCGAGCGCCGGGGCGACCGCGTGTCGGTGTGGATCGACGGCGACCGGTACGAGGGCGTCGTGGGGGCGCCGCTTCGCATCGCCCTGTGAGCCGCTGGTGAGCGCCCGCCCGAGGGAGGACGCCCGCGGGCCTGCGTCGAGGTCGGACGGCCGACCGATCGGTTGTGACATGCTCGAGACGATCAGCCTGAACGGTCCCTGGGTGCTCCGGTTCGATCCGCGCGACGAGGGGCGGCGCGACCGGTGGTTCGCGGAGGGCGTCGCCGGGGCCCCGCCGGGCGTCGCGGTGGACGTGCCGCACTCGTGGCAGCACGCGAACCCCGAGGGGGACGCCGGCGCCGACTACGCGTGGTACTTCCGTCGCGTGGAGGTCGAGCCCCCGCGCGGCGGGGAGCGCGTCTGGCTGCGGTTCGAGGGCGTCGCGACGGACTGCGAGGTCTACGCGAACGGGACGCCGATCGGCGCGAACAGCGGGTGCTGGACGCCGTTCCGCGTGGAGGCGACGGAGCAGGCGCGGTCCGGGGGGCTGGAGATCGCCGTGCGGGTCGACCGCCGACGCCCGGAGCCGCAGCGGTGGGTGGACGGGGGCGTCGTGCAGGGCGGGCACCCGACCAAGGGCTTCCACGACGTGCTGAGCATGCAGGTCGCGGGGATCTGGGACGGCGTGCTGCTGGAGCGGTCGGGCCCGGCGGCGCTGGCGATCGACGGGCTCGAGGTGCTCGCGGACGCGCGGAGCGGGATGGTGCGCGTGCGGGTGCACGCGGAGGCGACGCACGGCGCGGGCGAGATCGATCTGGAGATCGTCTCGCCGGGCGGTGAGGCGGCGGCGCGGGAGAGCGTGCCGCTCGGGCGGTGGGGGCCGACGGCGGCGCACCTGCGCGTGCCGGACCCGCTGCTCTGGGACACGTCCGCCCCGAACCTGTACACGCTGCGCGCGGTCGTGCGGTCCGGGGGGCGTGAGAGCTGGCGCGGGGCGACGCGGTTCGGGTTCCGCACGGTCGAGACGCGGGGGCGGACGATCCTGCTCAACGGGCGTCCGCTGTGCGTCAGCGGCATCCTGGACTGGGGGCACGAGCCGGACCTCATCCGCCCCGCCCCCTCGCCCGAGGCGGTGCGGCGGCGGTTCGCGCAGCTCCGCTCGATCGGGATCAATACCGTCTGCGTCTGCATGTGGTACCCGCCGCGGCACTACTACGACATCGCGGACGAGACGGGCATGCTCGTCTGGCAGGAGCACCCGACCTGGAAGAGCCCGATGGGGGACGAGCTGCTCGGGCTCTACCGCGAGCAGATGGACCGGTTCTTCCGCCGCGACCAGAACCACCCGTCGGTGGCGATCGTCTCGGGCTCCTGCGAGCACGAGCGGTTCAACCCGCGCCTGGCCGACTGGTGGTGGCGCGAGGCCCGCGAGCGCATGCCGGACCGGCTGCTGCAGGTGCAGACGGCCTTCCTGCACTGGACGGACCTGGGCAAGACGGACCTGTACGACGAGCACACGTACGAGAACAGCGGGGTCTGGGCCGACTACCTCGAGGACATCGAGGAGGAGCTGGCCCGGCGCGAGCCGAAGCCCTTCGTGATGGGCGAGAGCGTGCTGTACACCGGGTGGCCGGACACGGCCCGCCTGCGCGAGCGGGCGGACGCGGACCGCGCCTCGCCGCGGAACGCGGCGGGCGCGCCATGGTGGTGCCCGCTCGCGCTGCCGGACGTGGAGCGGACCGAGCGCGAGATCGGCGAGCGCTTCGGCGCCGGCGTGCTCTCGGCGTTCCTGGAGGAAGCGCACCGCTTCGCGCTCGAGGGGCGCAAGCGGCAGACGGAGCTGGTGCGGATGTCGGCCTCGCGGGCCGGGCTCGTGCACAACGCGCTGCGCGACATGCCGATCTGCCCGAGCGGGTTCCTGGACAACGACGAACGCCTCCGCTACCGGCCCGAGGAGACGCTCCCCTGGACGGCCGACGCGGTCCTGCTCCTGCGGACGCCCGACCACGCCCGCGCGTTCCCCGGCGGCTCGCGCCT
This sequence comes from uncultured Phycisphaeraceae bacterium, assembly GCA_964389385.1. Classification (GTDB taxonomy): domain Bacteria; phylum Planctomycetota; class Phycisphaerae; order Phycisphaerales; family UBA1924; genus CAYMFP01. The sequence continues at coordinate 3,654 of CAYMFP010000102.1, forward strand.
CCGCGCCGAGATCGGGATCGCGAACTTCTCCGGGCGGGAGGTCCGCGGCCCGGTGCGCCTCCGCGCCGAGTCGGAGGGGGCAACCGTCGAGCTGCCGCCGGCGCCGGTCTCGGCCGCCCCGGGCGAGGTCGCGTGGCGGGACTTCGAGCTGGATCTGCCGGCCGGCGCCGAGCCCGCGGCGCTGACCCTGCGGGCCGGGTGCGACGGCGCCGAGCCGAACGCGTGGACGCTCTGGGGCTTCCCGGAGGAGCCCGCCCTGCCGCCGGGCGCGGGCGTCCTGGTCGGCCTGCCCTACCGCGAGGAGGAGATCGCCCCCGTCTTCGAGGAGCGGCGGTACAGCAGCGGGTGGGGGTTCCCGATGGGACGCTGGCGGGCCCGCCCGCCGGTGCCGCACGAGCTGCTGCCCGACGCCCGCCCGCTGCGCGACGGCGCCCCGCCCGCGGACGCGAGCGTGGTCGTCACCCACCGCCTGACGGACGCGCTCCTGGACTGGGCGGAGGCGGGGGGGCGGCTCGTGCTCCTCCCCAGCCGGTGCTCGCTCAGCCTGCCGACGCGGATCGCGACGCTCTGGGGGCAGTCGCCGCTCGTCACCGGGCGCGGGCCGACGGAGTGCGGCCGGCGCTGGATCGTCGACCTGCTCGACCTCGACCTGCACCGGCGGTGGGTCCGCAGCGTGCCCACGGGCGAGATCGACGCGGGCGGGGGCCCGCTCTCCGAGCGCGTGGAGCCGCTCGTCCGGCTGCTGGGGCTGCACGACGCGCGGAGCCTGAAGGTGCTCGACGCGCTGTTCGCGACGCGGGTCGGCGGCGGGCTGCTCGTCGTCTCCTGCTTCGACCACTGGGGCGTCGCGGGGCGCCGCCTGCTCCGCCGGACGGTGGCCTGGGCCGCGCAGACCCCGGCGGAGGCGGGGGCGGACCGCGACTGCCCGCCGGCCGCGCTCCGCGCGATGAGGAACCCGTGATGCACCCGCCCCGCGCCCGGATCACGGCCTGCGCCGCCCGGGCGCGCCCTTCAGGCCCGCCCTCCGCGGAGGTCGTCGGGCGTGATCCCGCACAGCGTGACCCCGATCCCCATCGCGTCGGCCATCGCGGCCTTGGCGGCGAGCGCCCGCCGGGCGGAGGCCTCGCCGTCGGCGTAGACGACCTGCACGTGGTTCGACTGGTGCCGCGCCATGAGCTGGTCGCGGGAGACGCCGCGGAAGACGCCGTTCATGATCGGCCACTGCGGCGTCGTGCTCGCCCAGCGCCGCTCCATCTCCTCGGGCGGCAGCGCGACCGCGTCGAGCAGCCCGATGTCCATGCGGAGGCGCCCGCCCGGGGCCGCGTGCCCGTCGACGAAGATCCGGCTCCAGACGACGACGCCCGGCTTCGACACGCCGCGGATCGTGCTGCCGCCGCGGGCGAAGTACATCCTCGGCTGGCGGAAGCCGCGGGCGTCGCGCCACCCGTTCTCGAAGTGGCTCGGAGGCACGGCCCCGGAGATCTCCAGCACGAACACCTCCCCGTCGACCGTCCCGGAGCGGTCCCTGTCCGACCACCGCACGTCGTGCAGCGTGTTGTCGGGGCGCATGCCCAGGGCCCGCCAGACGCGGTGGGTGATCAGCCCGTCGAGCCCGGCGCACTCGTCGACCTCGTTGAAGTGCGTGATCGGCTCGCCCTCGCGGATCGGCCCCGCCGCCCCCGCGACGGGCGGGCGCTCGCTGCAGTTGAGCATCCCCTCCACGAGGTCGCTGGCCGCGCAGAGGTCCGTCAGACCGAGCTGGTACTGGATGCCGATCGCGTCGCACCCGCGCTCGTCGGCGGTGCGCACCGCGGCGATGTACATCCGGCACTGCTCGAGGATCTGCTCCTCCGTGAGCTGGTCCTCGCCCGGCCCGATGTCGAAGCTCATCCCCCGGTCGAGCAGCCAGCGGTAGACGGCGCGGGCCTCCTCCTCCGGCACGCCGCGCATCCGTGCGAAGAGGGCGGACTGGCTCAGCCGCTCCTTGAACGCCCCGGCCGCGTGCAGCAGGTGGTCGGGGACGATCGCGTTGAACATCCCCATGCACCCCTCGTCGAAGACGCCGAGGATCGCGGGCCGCCGCTCCAGCTCCGCGGCGAGCGACCGCCCCAGCTCGCGCTCGGCGCCCGGGAGCCGCTCCGGGTCCAGGTCGGCGGCGTGCGAGAGGTCGTGCCGGATGTCGCCCGTCCCGCACCACTCGCCGAGCTTGGCGCGGAACCCGGCGTCGGCGAAGTCCTCGCCCCACAGCATCGCGCAGCGCACCCCGGCCTTGGTCAGCGATCCGCGCAGGTTCAGGGCGCCCACCAGCCCCGGCCACTGCCCCGACCAGTTCGCCAGGATCAGGATCGGCCCGCGGTGGCGGATCAGCCCGTGGAGCACGTGCGCCGAGTACTGCCAGACGCTCTCGACGAGCACCAGCGGCGCCTCCGGGTGGATCCGCTCGAACACCTCGCGCCCGTGCGCCTGGCTGAAGACGAAGCCGTGCGGCTGCTCGTCCGACCAGCGCTCCGGCGAGCCTCGCTGCACGCTCCACCCGAGCGCGGCGAACGCCTCGCGGGCCTCGTCCTCGACGCGCCGCTGCGTCGCCCAGCAGGCGATGTTGGCGCTCGCCCGGGCGTCGCCCGAGGCGAGCAGCACGGCCGTGCGCGGCGCGACGGGATCGGGGAGAACGCCGGCGGGGCGGGTGGAGGGTGTGGCGTGAGGAACGGGGTGGGGGGCAGAGGACGGGGTGGGGTGGGGCATGTCACGTCTCCCGTGCGGTCCGCGGGGGGCGGCGCCGTCGCGCTCCGGATGATCGTCGGGCGAGCGTCCGCGTTCCGCGGCGTTCGCTCGCGAGCCGGCATCCTACAGGAAGCCGCCGCACGCCCGCGCGCCGCGGACGGCCCGAGACGCCGCACGAACGACCTCTTCCGATTCCCGTTCCGCTCACAGCCCGCGCACGCCGCGCCCCGGGAGCCCTCGCCATGACCACGCTCCGAGCCTCCGTCCCCGACCGCGCCGCCGCGCCCTCGCCCCTCCGCGAGCCGGCGTTCCTCCCGCTCCCCCCGGGGAGCGTCGAGCCCCGCGGGTGGCTGCGGTCGCAGCTCGAGTTCATGGCCGACGGGCTCGTCGGACGCCTGCCCGAACTCTCGAAGTGGGTGCGCTTCGAGGGCAGCGCCTGGACCGCCCCCGACGGGCGCGGCGAGCACCCGTGGGAGGAGGCCCCGTACTGGCTCAAGGGCCTCGGCGCCCTGGGCTACGCGCTCGGCGATGAACGCCTCGTCGCCGAGTTCACCCGCTGGGCCGAGGCGATCCTCGCCGCACGCTCGCCCGACGGCTACCTCGGCCCGCGCGCCAACGTCGAGGAGAAGCCGGGCGGCGGCTTCGGCCCCCTGAGCGGCGAGCGCGTCGACCTCTGGCCGAACATGCTCGCCGTCGACGTCCTCCGCCTGCACCACGAGGCGACCGGCGATCCGCGCGTCATCGACGCCCTCACGGCCTACTTCCGCTGGCAGCTCGCCCTGCCGCAGGACGACCTGCTCCCCGGCTACTGGGGCCGGCTCCGCGGCGGGGACAACCTCGACGCCGTCCACTGGCTCTACGACCGCACCGGCGAGGACTTCCTGCTCCGCCTCGCCGAACGCCTCCACCGCGCCACCGCCCCCTGGTCCGAGGGCGTCCCCGACCGCCACGGCGTGAACATCGCCCAGGGCTTCCGCGAGCCGGCGATCTGGTGGCGCCAGAGCCACGACCCGGCCGATCTCGCGGCCGCCGAGCGGAACTACCGCGAGGTCATGGACGCCTACGGCGCCGTCCCCGGCGGGATGTTCGGCGCCGACGAGAACGCCCGCCCCGGGCGCTGCGGCCCGCGGCAGGCCGCCGAGACGTGCAGCATGGTCGAGTTCATGCACTCGTTCCAGGTGCTCGCCCGCATCACCGGCGACCCCGCCTGGGCCGACCGCTGCGAGGACGTCGCCTTCAACAGCCTCCCCGCGAGCCACACGCCGGACCTGCGGGCGCTGCACTACCTCACGGCCCCGAACCAGCCCGTGCTCGACCGGGCGGACAAGTCGCCGGGCATCGGCAACGGCGGCGACATGTTCAGCTACGACCCGCGCCGCTACCGGTGCTGCCAGCACAACGCGGGGCAGGGGTGGCCGTTCTTCGCCCGCAGCGCCTGGGCGGCGACCGCCGACGGCGGGCTGGCGAAGCTCTTCTACGCCCCGGGGCGCGTCTCGGCGGAAGTGGGGGGGAGCGGCGGGAGCGCGGACGCGGAAACGCGGCGCGTGTCGATCGAGGAGCACACGAACTACCCCTTCGACGGGCGCGTCCGCCTGCGGCTCGAGACGCCGGCGCCCGCGGAGTTCCCGCTGCTCCTGCGCATCCCCGGCTGGGCGGCCGGCGCCCGCGCGAGCGTGAACGGCCGCCCCGTCGACGCCGAAGCCCGCCCCGGCGCGTTCCTGCGCCTCGAGCGGCGGTGGGAGGACGGCGACGGGATCGAACTCGACTTCCCGATGCGCATCGAGGTCCGCCGGTGGAGCGAGCACGGCGGCGCCGTCTCCGTCCGCCGCGGCCCGCTCTGGTACGCGCTGCGGATCGGCGAGGAGAAGCGGGTCTACTGGAAGGACGGCGACTGGGAGGCGTCCGAGCTGTGGCCGACGACGCCCTGGAACTACGCGCTCGTGCTCGACGAGCCGGACCCCGCCGCCGGCATCGCGGTCGAAGCGGAGCCGGGCTCGGCCGGCCCGCTCGCCCCGCAGCCGTTCACGATCGACGATGCCCCGGTCCGCCTCCGGGCCAGGGCCAGGCGCGTCCCGTCGTGGGGGCTCGAGCCCAGCAACCTGGTGCGGGAACTCATCCCCGGCCCGGTCCGCTGCGAGGGGCCGGCCGAGGAGGTCACGCTCGTCCCGATGGGGGCGGCGCGGCTGCGCATCTCCGTCTTCCCGGTCGCGGGGCGCGGGGACGAGGGCAGCGAGTGGCCGCCGCTCGACGCCACGCCTCCGGAGGCCGCCCCCGACGCCGCGGGCCCCGGGGACGCGTGAGCCCGCGCCCCGTCACCGGTTCCGCCGGAAGGCCTCGGGCGAGGCGCCCATCGTCTGCTTGAACGCCCGGGAGAAGGCGAACTGGTTCGCGTACCCCACGGCCGCGGCGATCGACCGCAGCGCGTGGTCGGTCCGCTGCAGCAGGTCGGCCGCGTGCTGCATCCGCAGGTAGGTGACGTGCTGCGAGGGGCTGCGTCCGTGCGCCCGGTGGCAGAGCGTGCGCAGCTGCTCCCGGCTCATCCCCGCGTGCTCGCAGAGCGCCCGGGCGTTCCAGTCGAACGAGGGGTTGCTCCGCACCGTGCTCCAGAGCTGCCACAGGCGGTCCGGCTCGGACTCGAACCGCACCACGCGCCAGGTCTGCGCCTCGACGAGCTGCACCCACCGCTCCTGCATCGCGCCGTCGCTCTGCCCCGCGGCCTCGGCGTGCAGCCCGAGGATCGCGTGCTCCAGCGAGCGGTGCTGGACCGGGAGCACCTTCGGGCGGTCGATCGCGATCTTCGGCGGGCGGGCCGGGTCGTCCTCGACGTACACCCAGCAGCACCGCCAGGGGACCCCGGGTTCGGTGTGGTACGCGTGCAGCTGGTGCCGCGGGGTGATGTACGCCGAGCCGGCCTCCATCCGCCGCCACTCGCGGTCCACGTACACCCACCCCCAGCCCGAGCACGTCGCCAGCACCTGGCTCGCGCTCGGGTTGTTCCGGACGAACGAATAATCGTCCCGCGCCTCCGACACCCCGACGAAGGCGATCGACTCCCGCTCCAGGGCGGGCACGTCCCGGGCCGAGACGACCCACTCGCGCGTCTCGGCCCCGATGCTGAATGTTTCGGGCAGGGATTCCAATGCCCCCCCAGTGTACCGCGGCGCGGCCGGGCGTCGCCCGGGGCCCATCGACGCCGCGGCAGGGGGCGCCGCCCCCTTTCCGGTCGTCCGGAAACCACGGTTGCCGACGCCCGCGGGCATTGGACGCGCCGCGGCGTCCGGGGATATACTGCCGCCGGATTCCCCCAGGCGGACCGGCCCCCCCGGCCGGCGAGCCCGGGAACCCACGCCGCGGGTGTAGTTCAGCGGTAGAACGTCAGCTTCCCAA
>CAYMFP010000103.1:0-2901 GCA_964389385.1 uncultured Phycisphaeraceae bacterium
GCCGATCCGCGGGCGGCTCGAGATAGGCGCCGTACTCGACGAACGACACGGTGGCTCCTCCGATCGGGCTGAAGCGACCTCGCGATCTTACAGAAAAGAACCGAGTGTAATTCCTCTGCTACCGTGCCGGCCGCCATGGCACCGTCGCCCCGCCGCCAATCCCCCCGCACCGGCGAAGCTCCGCTCCCCGGCTCCCGCCGAGCCGCCGAGACAGGGAGACGAACCGATGCTCCGCCCGCTCCTCGCCGCCTGCGGCCTCGCCCTCGTCCCTGCGATCGGCCGCGCCCAGGCCGACGCCCCGCCCCGCAGCGCCGACGAGCGCCGAGCCCAGGGGCAGGTGAACGCCGCGGCCGAGGCCGCCCCGCGCCCCCGAGCCCGGGCGGAGACCGCCCGCAACTTCCGCCCCCCGCTCCCGCCGTTCGTCACCCTCGTCGCCGAGGACGAGCGGCACCAGTGGACCGGCGTCGCCGTCACGCCGGACAACGCGCTCTTCGCCTGCTACCCCCGCTGGGACGGGCCGTACCGCCACGCCGTCGTCCGCATCGGCCCCTCCGGCGAGAAGATCCCCTTCCCCGACGAGGCCTGGAACACGTTCGAGCGGGGCGAGGACCCGGCCGAGAACTGGATCTGCGTGCAGTCCGTCTACGCCGACGAGCGCGGCGGCCTCTGGGTGCTCGACCCCGCGAACCCGCGCTTCGAGGGCGTCGTCGAGGGCGGCGCCAAGCTCGTCTGCCTCGACCCCGACTCCGGGCGCGTGCTCTACCGCCACGTCTTCACGCCGGGCGTCATCGAGCCGCGGAGCTACCTCAACGACGTCCGCGTCGACCTCCGCACGAACACCGCCTACATCACCGACTCCGGCGCCGGCGGGCTCGTCGTCCTCGACCTCCCCACCGGCGACGCCCGCCGCGTCCTCGCCGGGCACCCCGCCACCCTCGCCGAGCCCGGCTTCGTCCCCGTCGTCGCCGGCAAGGAGCTGCGCGTGCGCGAGACCGGCGAGGTCCGCCAGATCCACGCCGACGGCATCGCCCTCTCCCCGGACGGGCGCACCATCTTCATCCAGGCCCTCACCGCCGACGACCTCTTCGCGATCCCCACCGACGCCCTCCGCAACTTCGGCCTCTCCGACGACCGCCTCGCCCACGCCGTGCGCTACCTCGGCGAGAGCACCCCCACCGACGGCATGTGGATGGACCCGGCCGGGAACCTCTTCTTCTCCGCATACACCCTCTCGGGCATCGTCGCCCGCCAGCCCTCCGGCCGCACGATCACCCTCGCCACGCACCCCGAGTTCGCCTGGCCGGACTCCTTCGCCCTGCACGCCGAGTCCGCGACCCTCTACTTCACCACGAGCCGGATCCACGAGGGCGAGGCCTACGACGGCGACCCGATCGACAAGCCCTTCCGCATCTTCGCGATCGACCTCACGCGCACGCCCCTGAACCCCTTCGGCCCCGGCGTTCCGGGCGGCACGGCCGGCGAGACCGGCGGCTCCTTCCGCAGCCCGGAAGACGTCCGCGCCGGCGGGCAGTAGCCGGGGCAGACGCCCTCGCCGCGCGGAGCGTCAGCCGCGGGACCCCTGGTGCTCCGTCTCCGGCCCGGCCGTGTCCTCGAGTGCGTCGTGCTCGGCCGTTTCTTCCAGCAACGATCGCAGCAGCGGCGACTCCTCGGCGTGGTCCTCGAAGTCCTCGTCCGTCACGTCGAGGTCCGGCGCCGGAGCGATCGCCGCCCCCGCGGCGGCCCCGCCCGCTCCCATCCCCGACCCCACCCCCGCCACGCGCTCGAACCGCTCCTGAACCGCGTACGCCCACGCCCGCTGCCGCGCCCGCCACGCCTCCCGCGCGTCGAACGCGTGCGCCCGCAGCAGACGCGCCCGCCGCTCGCCGAGCAGCCGCAGCCCGCCCCGCCCGATCCACCGCAGCAGCGGCCACAGCACCCGCCGCACCGGCCACGTCGCCATCCGCCACACCGCGGCCACGAACGTCCCCGCCGCCCCGCCGACCCCGTGGTCCCACCGCCCGCGCAGCCAGCGGACCCAGTCGTCCAGCTCGTGCCCCACGCCGGCGGCCAGCGCCACAAGGTTGCGTTCGAAGAATCCGGGTGCTCGCACGCGTGCAGCCTACCGGCCCCGGCCGCGGCGGGTGCGGCCCGCCCGCTACGCGTCCACGCCGAACGCCGCCTTCACCCCCGCGAGCACGAACTCCACCCCCAGCGCGATCAGCACCAGCCCCAGGAACCGCGTGAACACGCGCTGCACGCCCTCCCCGATCCAGTGCTTCGCCTCGATCGAGATCAGCAGCACCGCCAGCGTCACCGCGCAGCTGATCCCCACGGCCGTCAGCGCCGCCACCGGCCACCCCCCGTTCGCGTGCACCGTCAGCGTCATCACCGTCGTGATCGACCCCGGGCCCGCGAGCAGCGGCATCGCGAACGGCACGAGGATCTGCTCGTGGATCCGCCGCTCCGCCTGGTCGAGCTGCAGCGACGACGGCGTCCCGTCGAGCATGCTGAACCCCATCCACCCGACGATGATCCCGCCCGAGATCCGCAGCGCGTCGATCCCGATGCCCAGCGAGCGCATCACGATCTCCCCCGCGAACACCGCCCCGGTGAGGATCGCCAGCGCCGCCCCCACCGCCAGCGCGGCCGCCCGCCGCTGCTCGCGCTTCGTCAGCGGCGCGGTGATCACGTAGAAGATCGCCACCGCCCCCAGCGGGTCCATGACCGCCAACACGCCAAGCACGGCGCGCACGTACTCGTACACGGTTTGTCCTCGGAACCCGGCCGGACCGCCGCCGAGCGGTCGCCGTCGGTGCCTGGCCCGATCCTAGTTCGCCGACAAGCGCAGAGCCGGGATTCGGCGATCGGGATTCGGCACTCGGCGGGAAACGACGGCCGGCA
>CAYMFP010000103.1:3001-9758 GCA_964389385.1 uncultured Phycisphaeraceae bacterium
CCGGCAACCGGCAACCGGCAACCGGGGCGCCAAGCGATGCGCCTCCGCCGATCCATCCCCGGCCCACACGGCATTCCTCCCGATTGCCGAATCCCGATTCCCGCCTCCCCGATTGCCGGCTCCCGCCTCCCGGTTGCCGGCTTCCACCCCCTACAATCGCCCCCCTCGCCCCCGGAAAGGCACCATGCGCGCGATTTTCACCGGCCAGATCGGCGTCGACAAGAAGGACTACATCCGCGGCATCGTCGACCTGGCCGGGCAGAACGGCGAACTCGTCGCCCCCTACCACGTCGGCGACATGATGTACGCCGAGGCCCCCGACGTCCGCCCCGGGCGCATCCTCGACCTGCCGATCAGCCGCCTGCACTCCCTCCGCCGCGCCGCCTTCAAGGACATCATCTCCAGCAGCCGCGGGCAGAAGAACGTCATCGTCAACACCCACGCCACCTTCCGCTGGCGCCACGGGCTCTTCCCCGCCTTCGACTTCGACCAGATCGAACTCTTCGAGCCCGACGTCTTCGTCTGCGTCGTCGACAACATCGAGATCGTCCACCACCGCCTCCACCGCGACCACGAGTCCGACGCCACCCTCAAGGACTGCATGGTCTGGCGCGAAGAGGAGATCCTCGCCACCGAACTCATGGCCCAGGCCTTCCGCAAGCCCTTCTACATCCTCAGCCGCGGCCGGCACACCCCCACCACCCGCACCGGCTTCCGCCTCGTCTGCCGCCCCGAGATGCGCCGCGTCTACCCCAGCTTCCCCATGAGCCACGTCGTCGACATGCCCGACGTGCTCGCCGAGATCGACGAGTTCCGCGCCCAGCTCGCCCAGCACTTCATCACCTTCGACCCGGGCGACGTCGACGAGAAGCTCCTCCTCGACCGCGCCATCGCCGCCGCCCGCGAGGGCCAGGACCACATCGACGTCGAGCCCCACTCCTTCGGCGGCTCCCGCGCCGCCCAGGAGAAGATCCGCGTCCGCGTCCGCGAGGTCCTCGACATCGCCGGCGACATCGACGGACAGATCTACATGCGCGACTTCAAGCTCATCGACCAGGCCGACATGATCGTCAGCTACATCCCCGAACTCGAGGGCGTCGGCGGCAAGCGCATCCCCGGCCTCTCCTCCGGCGTCGAACGCGAACTCCAGCACGCCTTCGAGCACGGCAAGGAGGTCTACGTCGTCTGGAAGCCCTCCAAGCAGCCCAGCCCCTTCATCACCGAGACCTGCACCCGCTGGTTCACCAGCACCGAGGAGGCCCTGGCCCACTTCGAGCAGCAGGGCATGTTCGCCCAGACGAACCTCTTCGGGCACTGAACGGCCCAGGAACTACGCAGCCGCACCCCGGCAGACGCGGTCGGCCTCACCGCAACGCAATCTGCTCTTGGCCCTCCGCCTTCTCGCGCGCGACGCGCACATCCCCGCCCTCGCCCCGCCCGCGCCTGCAACCCCTCCCCGCCCGACGCGAAGCGCGCACGCCCCTTCGCGAAAGGCCCTCCGATGCGGTTCCTCGCCACGGCCGCGCTCGGCGCCCTCGCCGCCCCCGCCTCGGCCGACTTCATCATCCTCGACGCCGAGCGCGCCGTCACCGTCGACCTCGCCGCCCGCGACGCCCGCGGCGGGCTCCACGACCCCGACCCCGTCGCCTTCGCCGCCTCGGGCGTCGGCGCCTTCGACCGCACCGCCTCCGCCTCCGCCCACAGCCCCTACGCCTCCGCCTTCGTCGCCGGCACGGCCGAACTCGAATCCTTCGTCGGCGCCGCCCGCATCGCCGCCGGCGCCCGCGTCATCCTCGACGCCTCCACCGTCTTCGACGGCGACGCCTACGACGCCGTCGTCCGCGCCTCCGTCAGCATCCGCTTCCGCGTCACCCGGGACACCCTCGTCCACTACTTCCTCAGCTGGGACCCCTCCTACGAGCAGATCGACTTCATCCGCCTCGCCGACGGCGCCCCCCTCTTCGACGGCGCCTCCCTCGCCGGAGAAGTCGGCCCGCACGAGGCCCTCCTCGCCGCCGGCGACTACCTCATCACCGCCGAAACGGGGCTCTACGCCTTCGGCGACACCCTCATCGTCAGCGACGCCCGTTCGACCTTCGGCGCCTTCGACCTCCGCGCCGTCGCCGCCCCCCTCCCGGCCATGCTCCCCCTCCCGGCCGTCGCCTGCCTCGCCGCCCGCCGCCGCCGCTGACCCGATCCCACCCCGCCCAACGTGCCCGGGGCGCCGAGCCCCGGGGGCTCCCATCCGCCCGTTGCCCTTTGACCTCCCCCCCGATCACCCTTGGCCCCGGCCGCCGAACCGGCGATACTGCCCCTCAACCCGCGAAATCCCGTCCCCCGCCCTCCCAAGCAGGCACCGGGGACCACCGCCGGGAGCCCGAGGATGACCGTCGCCGCCGCCAACCCCTTCCACGCCCCCCACGCCCAGGGACGCCACCGCCCCCGCTCCGCCCCCTTCGTCGCCAACGCCCGCGGCATGGTCGAGGACATCGACGCCACCTCCGCCGAACGCGGATGGGCCACCGGCATGCACCTCACCGCCCTCGGCGCCGTCCTCCCCTTCGCCTTCCCCGTTCTCGTCGTCGGCCCCCTCGTCCTCTGGCTCTGGAAACGCGACGAAAGCCCCTTCCTCGAGGACCACGGCCGCGAAGCCCTCAACTTCCAGCTCTCGCTGGCGATCTACGGCCTCGCCTCCATCGCCCTCATGCCCGTCCTCATCGGCTTCCTCCTGATCGTCTTCGTCTACGCCCTCGGCCTCGTCGGCATGATCAAGGCCTCCGTCGCCGCCAACCGCGGCGAGTACGTCAGGTACCCGATGACCCTCCGCCTCGTCCACGGGAAGGCGGACGCGCCCCATCCTGGTTGACGCCCGCCCCGCGAGGCCCCGGCAGCCGGCACAGGCACGCCAGCAGGAAGAAGTACCCCCCCGTCAGCTCCGACACCTCCTCGAAGATCTTCGAGACGTCCCGCTCCACCAGCAGCCCGCGTCCGAGAATGTCGTCGGCCAGGTACCCCCCCAGGTACCCCGCCGCCGCCGCCGCGAGCAGCACCGCGTGCCGCTCCCGACGCAGCAGCGCCTTCACCGGCTTCGGCCGCGCCACCGCCAGGGGCACCAGCACCGCCAGCGCGATCGCGACCGCCACCCCCGCCCACAGCAGCTTCAGCCCGATCGGCACCGAGAGGTCGGTCCACCAGTCCAGGCGGTACCGCACCCCCCACGTACCCAGCGACTCCGGGTTCAGCACCTTGTGCAGGTCGAACTCCCGCGCCACGACCAGCGCCCCCACCACGCCCAGCCAGACCCGCCAGGCCCGACGCCGCCCCGTCTGCCCCGGCAGCAGCGCGCGCACGAACGCCGCCAGCGAGCCCGCGGCCATCACGACCACCTGAAGCACCTCGATCACCCCGTCCTCGTCCGCCACCCCCCGCCAGTCCGGCGCGAGCGCGTACGCCCCCGCCAGGACCACCGCCAGCGCCGCCCCCCCGCCGACCGCCAGGGCGACCGAACGCCGGGAAATGGGGGGCGAGCCCGGACGCAGGGCGGGCGGGACCGGACGATCAGCGGCGACTGACATCTCCCGAGCGTAGGAACCCCGTCCTCCTCCCACCCCCCACGCCTCCGAACACCCCCTCTCCCTTCGCGCCCCCGCCCGCCTTCGAATCCCGAATCCCGAATCCCGGATCCCGGATCCCAGATCCCGCCCCCGGTCGGGGATGTGTTCGGGTGCCGGTTCTATACTCGCCGCTCATGGCGTTGCTCGAAGCCCACGGTTTGCGCAAGTCCTACGGCGGCCGGACGGTCGTCGACGGCGTCTCGTTCACGGTCGACCGCGCCGAGATCGTCGGGCTCCTCGGACGCAACGGGGCCGGCAAGACCACCAGCTTCCGCATGACCATCGGCATGATCGACGCCGAGGCCGGGCGCGTGGTCTTCAACGGGCGCGACGTCTCCCGCCTCCCCATGCACCAGCGCGCCCGCTCCGGCATGGGCTACCTCGCCCAGGAGCCGAGCGTCTTCCAGCGCCTCACCTGCGAGCAGAACCTCCTCGCCATCCTCGAGACCCGCGGCCTCCGCCGTTCCGAGCGCCGACGCCGCGCGGCCGAACTCCTCGCCCGCTTCGGCCTCACCCACAAGGCCCGCGACCTCGCCCGCACCTGCTCCGGCGGCGAGCGACGCAAGCTCGAGATCGCCCGCTCCCTCGTCACCGAGCCCCGCCTCATCCTCCTCGACGAGCCCTTCAGCGGCGTCGACCCCATCGCCGTCGAGGACCTCCAGCGCGAGCTCAAGAAGCTCGCCGAGCAGGGCATCGCCTTCCTCATCACCGACCACAACGTCCAGCAGACCCTCCGCGTCTGCGACCGCGCCTACATCATCGACTCCGGCAAGGTCCTCGCCGACGGCACGCCCCGCGAACTCATCAACGACGAGATGGTCCGCCGCGTCTACCTCGGCACCCTCTTCCGCGGCGACGAGTTCGACCGCCCCTACGAGGGCCGCACCGGCGACCGCCCCGCCGAGCCCCCGATCGAAACCAAGCTCCGCGACCGCCGCGTCGCCGGCGCGCGGGACCACTGAGCCCCCGCCGCATCCCGTTCCCCGCTGCGCCCCGCTCTCATCGCCGAGATGAGACCGCTTCGCGACGGTCCGCCCCCGCGCCGACCGAACAATGCTCAGGACCCCGCGCACCGACCCGCGCCGGGCGTCGGAGCCGCGATGGACGCCACCCTCGAGCCCCCGCCGGATCGACCGGACTGCGCCGACTGCGACCGCCGGGCCCGCGGCCTCTGCGCCGGCGACGCCCGCTCCCTCTGCCCCTACATCTCCCGCGCCGAGCGCGCCCGCCCCCCGCGCCTCCCGACCGAGCCGTCCTCCCCGAGCGCCCCGCTCACGCGCCACGAACGCCGCCGGGCCCTGATCGAGTTCGGCGCCCTCGCCCTCTCCGCGGCCCTCCTCCTCGCCGGGTGGGCCGCCCACCTCCTCCACGCGCCCGAGCCCCTCCGCATCGCGCTGCTCGTCGCCGCCGCCGCCCTCGCCAGCCGCGCCACCTTCCCCGAGGCCCTCCGCGCCCTCCGCCGCTTCAAGCTCGACGTCGACGTCCTCATGTTCGTCGCCGCAGGCGGCGCCGCCCTCCTCGGGCACTGGGAGGAGGGCGCCTTCCTCCTCTGGCTCTTCGGGCTCGGCGCCGCCGGGGAAGACTTCGCCCTCCGCCGCGCCCGCTCGGCCGTCCGAGCCCTCGCCTCCCTCGCCCCCGAGACCGCCCACCTCCTCCGGCCCGACGGCTCCGAGGCCGACGTCCCGATCGAGAACGTCCCCGTCGGCGCCCGCATCGCCGTCCGCCCCTTCGAACGCATCCCCCTCGACGGGCTCGTCGCCCGTGGCGACTCCTCCGTCGACGAATCCACCATCACCGGCGAGAGCCTCCCCGTCCCCAAGCAGCCCGGCGACGGCGTCTACGCCGGCACCCTCAACGGCGACGCCCCCCTCGTGGTCGAGGTCACGAAGCCCGCCGGCGAGGGCACTCTTGCCCGCATCATGCGCCTGGTCGAGGAGGCCCAGGCCGAGCGGTCCCCGGCCGAGCGCCTCACCGCCCGCGTCGAGGCCGTCTACGTCCCCTGCGTCCTCGCCGCGACCGTCCTCCTCGCCGTCACCCCCCCGCTGCTGCTCGAGTTCGCCGGCCTCGGCTACCCCTGGGGCGTCGCCTTCTACCGCTCCATGGCCTTCCTCACCGCCGCCTCCCCCTGCGCCCTCGCCATCGGCACTCCCGCGGCCGTCCTCTGCGGGCTCGCCCGCGCCGCCCGCCTCGGCGTCCTCGCCAAGGGCGGCGGCGTCCTCGAAGCCCTCGGACGCTGCCGGGCCTTCGCCTTCGACAAGACCGGCACCCTCACCCTCGGCCGCCCCGCCGTCGCCTCCGTCGATCCCCAGCCCGGCTTCGCCCGCGAGGACGTCCTCCGCCTCGCCGCGGCCGCCGAGCGCGGCATCAACCACCCCCTCGCCGAGGCCGTGGTCCGCGCGGCCGAGGACGAGGCCCTCGACATCCCCGAGGCCCGCGACGTCCGCCAGATCACCGCCCGCGGCGTCGAAGGCGCCGTCGGCGCCCGCCGCGTCTACGTCGGCAAGCCCTCCGGCCCGCGCCCCGCCGCCTTCGCCCGCGCCGCCGAGCTGGGGCAGACGGCGATCGCCGTCGAGATCGACGGACGCCCGGCCGGCGTGATCGCCCTCGCCGACGCGATCCGCCCCGAGGCCGCGGGCGTCGTCGCCCGCCTCCGCGAGGCCGGCGTCCGGCACGTCGTCATGCTCACCGGCGACCACCGCCCGGCCGCGGAGGCGATCGCCCGGCAGATCGGGCTCGACGCCGTCCACGCCGACCTGCTCCCCGAGGACAAGCTCCGCCTCATCGACGCCCTCCGCGGCGAGCACGGCGACGTCGCCATGGTCGGCGACGGCGTCAACGACGCGCCCGCGCTCGCCCGCGCCGCCGTCGGCGTCGCGATGGGCGCCGCCGGCAACGACACCGCGATGGAGACCGCCGACATCGCCCTCATGGGCGACACCCTCGCCCGCCTCCCCGACGCCCTCGCCCTCTCCCGCGCGACCCGGCGCATGATCTGGCAGAACGTCGCCATCGCGCTCGGCGTCATCGCGGTCGTCGCCCCCCTCGGCGCCGCCGGCCTCGCGGGCCTCGGCGTCGCCGTCCTCCTCCACGAGGGCTCCACCGTCCTCGTCGTTCTGAACAGCCTCCGCCTCCTCCGATGGCGC
>CAYMFP010000104.1:0-9712 GCA_964389385.1 uncultured Phycisphaeraceae bacterium
GAACACCTGTAAACCATGTGTCCGGTCTATACACCCACCCCACCCCACCCACCTGCCCACCCATCCCATCCACCCCTCCGCATCCTCCGCCGGCACCGACCCCGCCCGGCCCGACGCGTAAGCTCTGCCATGACCCCCGCCGGCCCCGAGTCCCCGACGCCCTCCCCCGCCACGCCGCCGGGCCCGCGCCGCGTGTCGATGGTCCCGGACGAGCACGGACGCTACGGCGCCTTCGGCGGGCGCTACGTCCCCGAGACGCTCATCGCCGCCTGCCAGGAACTCGCCGACGTCTACGAGTCCGTCCGCCACGACCGCGACTTCTGGCGCCGCCTGAACGAGCTGAACCGCGTCTTCGTCGGCCGCCCCACGCCCCTGTACCGGGCGGACGGGCTCACCCGCCACGCCCGCGACCTCGCCCGCCAGTCCGGCGCCCGCGGCAAGGTCGGCGCCACCATCTGGCTCAAGCGCGAGGACCTCGCCCACACCGGCGCCCACAAGATCAACAACACCCTCGGCCAGGGCCTGCTCACCCGCAAGATGGGCAAACGCCGCATCATCGCCGAGACCGGCGCGGGGCAGCACGGCGTCGCCTCCGCCACCGCCGCCGCCCAGCTCGGCCTCGAGTGCGACGTCTACATGGGCGCCGAGGACGTCCGCCGCCAGAACCTCAACGTCACCCGGATGCAGATGCTCGGCGCCCGCGTGATCCCCGTCGACAGCGGCAGCCGCACCCTCAAGGACGCCACCAACGAGGCCATGCGCGACTGGATGGGCTCCGTCGAGCACACCCACTACATCATCGGCTCCGTCGTCGGGCCCCACCCCTTCCCGATGATCGTCCGCGACTTCCAGTCCGTCATCGGCCGCGAGGCCAAGGCCCAGTGCCTCCGCCACCTCGGACGCCTGCCGGACGCCATCGTCGCCTGCGTCGGCGGCGGCTCCAACGCCGCCGGGATCTTCTACCCCTTCGCGGACGACGACGAGGTCCGCCTCGTCGGCGTCGAGGCCGGCGGGCACGGGCCCGAGCGCGGCCGGCACGCCGCCTCGCTCACCCTCGGCAAGCCGGGCGTCCTGCACGGCTCGCTCAGCTACGTCCTCCAGGACGAGTCGGGGCAGACCGAGGCCGTCCACTCCTGCTCGGCCGGGCTCGACTACCCCGGCGTCGGCCCCGAGCACGCCTACTGGAAAGACGCCGGACGCGCGACCTACGCCAGCGTGACCGATGAGGAGGCGCTCCAGGCCTTCCTCCTGCTCGCCCGCGCCGAGGGGATCATCCCCGCCCTCGAGACGGCCCACGCCATCGCCCACGCCGTGCGCCTCGCCGCCGAGATGGACGCCGACGCCCACCTCGTCGTCAGCTGCTCCGGCCGCGGGGACAAGGACGTCGCCGAGGCGATGCGCCTGCTCGGCGGCAACCTCGAGCCCGCCCGACCCGCCCGCAAGCCCAAACGCAAGCGCAAGAAGAAGCGCGGCGGGCGGGGCGAGCCTTCAGAAACCGGCGGCGGCCCCGACGCCCCGGACGCCCTCCCCGACGACGACGCCGACGAGTGATCCGCCGGAGCCGGACGGGCGCCTCAGTCCCCGTCCGACGGACGCCCCAGGATCTGCATCCGCTCGACGCCGCTGCCCTTCAGCGCGTCGACCACCCCGATCAGCACCCCCGAGGGCGCCCGCTCGTCCACGGCCACGCGGAGCACCGGGCGCACGTCCTCCGCCTCGGCCGCCGCGATCGCCCGCCGGACCGTCTCCCCCACCGCGTCCGGATCGACCGCCTCGCCGTCGAGCCGCAGGCTCCCGTCCGCCGCAACGGCCAGCACCAGCGCCCGCGTCCGCTCGGCCGGAGCGCCCGACCGCGTCGACGGCAGATCGAGCCCCAGCACGTCGGCCCGGACCATCACCGTCACGCTGAACAGGAAGAACGTCAGGATCAGGAAGATCACGTCGATGAGCGGCGTGAGCTCGAGGCGGGGCCCGGAGCTCTCACTCGATCGCTTGAGTCTGATCCGGGCGCCGCTGGGCATGGGAGATCCTTGGGGCGGAACTCGGCGCTCGGCAATCGGGGAGGCGGTCCGCCGTCGTCCGGATCTGCGCCTCTGCCATCTGCTCTCTGCTATCTCGCCTCGCGCGCATACTCGCGCCCGCCCCAGCTCGTCTTGACGCCGCGGTCGAGGTCGTCGGCGGCCTCGGCGAGGATGTCGCCGGTGAGCCAGCACCCGGCGACGAAGCCGGGCATCGCCCAGAGCGGGGCGCCGCTGGAGCGGTAGACCATCCCCCAGGCCCACAGGCTCGCCGAGAGGCCCCAGAGCCCGCAGGCGACGGAGGCGACCGCCGGCTCGTTCCACTCCCCGAGCGTGCCGGCGAGCGTGCCGATGAGCACCGCATCGCCGGCCGCGCACGGCAGGAGGGCGCCGAAGACGCGTTTGACCCACGCGGCCTTGCGGAGGCGGGCGACCCGCCGCTTCGAGGCCTCGGTGTAGATCCGCTTCCACCCGCGGCGGAACTGCTCCCACGTGTCGTACATGCGGCAGCGGACGATGCCCGCGGCCAGCAGGCACCCGGTGCGCATGCCCCGCTCGCCCATCAGGCGGGCGATGGCGATGTCCTCGAGGAGTTCGTCCCTGACGCTCTCGTGCCCCCCCGCCGCCCGGTAGGCGGCCGCGTCGAAGAGCATGAACTGCCCGTTCGCGAACGGGCGCGGGGCCGCGGGGTCGTCGCCCCGGGGGTTGCAGCGGCGCGGCGGGTACTGGCGGGTGAGTTCGAAGCCCGCGGCGGGCTGGACGAGCTTCTCGAACCAGGCGTCGTGGAAGAGCGTGCTGAGGAGGCTGAGCAGGGCGAGGCGGCGCTCGCGGAGGAGGGCGGCCGTGGCGGAGAGGGCGCGGGGGTGGAAGACGCAGTCGGCGTCGGTGAAGAGGAGCAGGTCGGCGTCGCGGGCGGCGGCCGAGGCGCGGACGCCGGTCCAGACGGCGTTGACCTTGCCGGCCCAGCCCTCGGGGCAGGCGGTGACGCGGACGATCTCGAAACGCGGGTCACCGGCGATGGCCTCAAGGGCCTCGGGCTCGGTGGCGTCGGTGCAGCGGTCCAGGGCGAGGACGACCCGCATCGCGGGGTGGTCCTGCTCGCGGAGGGAGCGGACGAGCTTGCCGATCTTGCCGGCCTCGTTGTGCGCGGGGACGACGACGCAGACGCTCCCGCCCGGGACCGGGAGGCGGAGCCCCGCCCGGGCGGTCGGCACGGCGCGGAGGTTGCCCAGCACGCGGACGCTGCCGACGGTCCAGTACGCCCCGCACGCCCCGGCCGCGACCGCCAGCGCGATCAGCAGGATGTCGAGCCAGAGAGGCATGGGCGGGAGAGTAGGAGATCAGCGGGGAGCAGACGGCGGAGCACCGGATCGCGGACGAGCGCCGGCCCGTCTGCGGCGGGCGGCGGTAGGCTTCGGGGATGGACGAGGCGGCGCGGGAGTACACGGCGGCGGAGCTGCGGGAGATCGACCGGCTGGCGACCGAGGAGTTCGGGATCCCGTCGCTGCTGCTCATGGAGCGAGCGGCGATCGGGCTGGCGGAGGTCGCGGGGGCGCTGGCGCAGGGGACGGGGGCGAGGGGGGTGGTGGTCTTCGCGGGGCCTGGGAACAACGGGGGCGACGGGCTGTGCGCCGCGCGGCACCTGCACAACGCGGGGTTCGCGGTGCGGGCGGTGCTGGCGGCGGAGCGCGACCGGGTGCGCGGGGACGCGGCGGTGCACCTGCGGATCGCCGAGCGGCTGGGGCTGGAGATCTTCGGGGCCGATCGCGCGGAAGAGGCGAGCGCCGGCGCCGGGGTGGCGGTGGATGCGCTGTTCGGGACGGGGCTGGCCCGCCCGCTCCGGGGGGCGGCGGAGGCGTGCGTGCTGCGGATGAATGCGCTGCGTGCCCGGGGCGTGCGGGTGGTGGCGGCGGACCTGCCGTCCGGGCTGCAGTCGGACACGGGCGAGGTGCTCGGGGGCGTGTGCGTGACGGCCGACGAGACGGTGACGTTCGCGGGGCTGAAGCCGGCGATCCGCCTGCGGGCGGACCTGTGCGGGCGGGTGACGGTGGCGGGGATCGGCGTTCCGCCGGAGCTGCTGCGGCGGTTCGGGGGCGTCGCGGCGCGACGGGAGGTGCGGGGCGACCCGGGTGTTTGACTCCCCCCGGTTTCCCGCGACCATAGAACGGGGCCGCAACGGCCCCCGCGGAGCCGCGCCTATGCCCGTCCGGATGGAACTCTCCCGCATCCTGATCCGCGAGCTGGTGGACTATCAGATCATCGAGCTTCGCGAGGTCTCGGACAGCGAGGACCTCGACGGCGCGGGGCGGACGTTCCCGATCGTGATCGGGCTGCCGGAGGCGCAGGCGATCGAGCGTCGTCTGAAGGGGCTGCCGATCAAGCGGCCGCAGACGCACGACCTGCTGGCGAACGTGATCACGGAGCTGGGGGGGACGCTCAAGAGCATCTCGATCACGGACCTGAACGAGCACACGTTCTTCGCGACGCTGGACATCCAGACGGAGAAGGGGCTGCGGCGGATCGACTGCCGCCCGAGCGACGCGATCGCGCTGGGGGTGGCGACGCAGGCGCCGATCTACGTGGCCGAGCACGTGCTCGAGGCGGCGGTGCGGGACGAGGGCTGAGGACCGGGGGCGGCGGGGTCTTCGGGGAGGGGGCGGCGGATGTCGGGGATGCGTCGGGCTGCGCGTGACGGGGGGGCGGTGCACGGGCGGCCGCGGTGCGTTTGGAGAAGGCGGCGCTAGGATGCGGCCCGTATCCGACGTCCGAACCCGCGGAGCCGAGCGCCCTTTGGGAAGCACGCCCCCCCAGTCCGTCCCGCCGTCGTCCGGTCCCGAGCCCTCGCGGCGCGCGGGGGAGGCCACGCGGCGCTCGCCGCAGGCGGGGGGAGTGGACCCGCGGGTGACGCCGACGCGGTACCTGACGGCGGGGATCCCGCCGATCGGCGGGCGGCTGAAGGAGCGGCCGACGGACTTCTTCGTGGAGGAGATCCCGCTGGTGCAGCCCGCGGGGCACGGGGACTACATCTACCTGATGGTGGAGAAGGTGGGGCTGCCGACGATGGAGATGGCGACGACGATCGCCAAGCACTTCGGGGTGGAGCGCTCGGCGGTGGGGCTCGCGGGGCTGAAGGACAAGCAGGCGGTGACGCGGCAGGTGGTGTCGGTGCACGCGCCGGGGCGGAGGGTGGAGGAGATCCCGCACCTGCGGGACCCCCGCCTCCGGGTGCTGTGGGCGGACTATCACACGGAGCGCCTGCGCCGGGGGCACCTGGCGGGGAACCGGTTCAACATCCGGGTGCGCGGGGTGGAGATCACGGCGGCGCTGCACGCCAAGCGGGTGCTGTCGCGGCTGGCGCAGACGGGGGTGCCGAACCGGGTCGGGGAGCAGCGCTTCGGCTTTTTGATGAACAACCACCTGATCGGGCGTGCGCTGTACCTGGGGGACGTGCGTTCGGCGGTGGACATGCTGCTGGCGCCGCACCCGAACTCCCCGGAGCACCAGGTGGAGGCGCGGCGGCTGTACGCGGAGGGGGACTACGCGCGGGCGAGCCGCGCGTTCCCGCGGCACTTCCGGACGGAGTCGATCCTGCTGCGGTACCTGGCGAAGGGGGAGGAGCCGGAGGAGGCGTGGGCGCGGCTGGACGCGGGGATCCGGGGGTTTTACTACAGCGCGTTCCAGAGCGCGGTGTTCAACGCGGTGCTGGACCGGCGGCTGGAGGCGGGGACGCTGGCGGCGCTGCTGCCGGGGGACCTGGCGTTCGGGAACACGTCTCGGGAGCTGGTGGCGATCGACGAGTCGAACCTGCACGACCCGGAGCTGGAGCGGCTGGCGGACCGGCTGGAGCTGGGGCCGAGCGGGCCGATGTGGGGGCACGCGATGCGGCGGGCGGGGGGGCAGGTGGACCAGGCCGAGGTGTCCTGCCTGGCGGAGTTCGGGATGCGGCCGGCGGACCTGGAGCACCCGGCGGACGAGGAGCTGGACATCACGGCGGGGACGCGGCGGCCGCTGCGGGTGCCGATCACGAACATCGACGTCGAGGGGGGCGTGGACGAGCACGGGTCGTACGTTCGGTGCGCGTTCGACCTGCCGCGCGGCTCGTTCGCGACGACGGTGATGCGGGAGGTGATGAAGCCGGAGCGGATGGAGCTGATCGAGGAAGAGTAAAGATGTCTGGATCTCTAGAGATCTAGATTTCTAGAGGCTCATTGCGATCAGTCCTCGGGCTTCTCGCCTTCGGGGGCCATTTTGACGAGGCGGGGGTCGAAGCGGGCGAGGACGTCGACGAGGTCGCGCTGCTGGGCGATGACGCGGCGGATGTCCTTGTAGACGTGGGGGTTCTCGTCGATGCCGGCGGAGATGAGGGTGACGCCGGCGTCCTGGAGTTCCTTGCGGATGGGGGCCCAGCGGAAGGTATCCTTGGCCTTCTTGCGGCTCATGACGCGGCCGGCGCCGTGGCTGGCGGAGTCGAGCGAGCCGGGCCCGCCCTTGCCCATGACGACGTAGCCGGGCTGGGCCATGGAGCCGGGGATGACGCCGAGGGCGCCCTCGCCCGCGGGGGTCGCGCCCTTGCGGTGGACGATGAGCTCGCGCGTGGAGCCGTCGGGGAGGGCGTGGCGTTCCTTCCAGGCGAAGTTGTGGTGGTTCTCGACGCCGGCGACGGCCTGGGCGCCGAGGTTCTTCGCGATGGCCTCGTGGATGCAGGCGTGGTTGGCGGCGGCGTACTCGCCCATGAGGTTCATGGCGTCCCAGTACTCGCGGCCCTCCTGGGAGTCGAGGTCGAGCCAGGCGAGGTGGCGGAGCTGCTTGGGCAGATCGGGGTGGGCCTCCATCGCCAGCCGCGAGTAGTGGTCGCAGACGCTGGCGCCGGTGCCGCGGGAGCCGGAGTGGCTGAGGAGGGCGAGGTAGACGCCGGGGTCCAGGCCGAGGGGGCGGCCCTGCTCGGGCGTGTCGACGGTGAGCGTGCCGAACTCGACGAAGTGGTTGCCGGAGCCGGAGGTGCCGAGCTGGGCGTAGGCCTTGTCCTTGAAGCGGCGGGTGACGGGGGAGACGGACCAGTCGCGGTCCATGACGGGGTGCTGGCGGGGCTTGGACTGCCAGGGGTCGCCGCGCTTGCCGAAGGCGGCGCCCATGCCGAAGCGGGTCTCGCGCTCGATGGCCTCGGTGAGGCGCTGGCGGCCGCGGTCGTGGTCGAGTTCGGCCGCGGGGAGGTCGAGGACGCTGAGCTTCATGCGGCAGGCGATGTCGACGCCGACGGCGTAGGGGATGACGGCGTTCTCGGTCGCCAGGACGCCGCCGATGGGCAGGCCGTAGCCGACGTGGGCGTCGGGCATGAGGGCGCCGGCGGCGGCGACGGGGAGGGAGCAGGCGTTGCGGAGCTGCTGGACGGCCTCGTGGTCGAAGTCCTCGCCGGGGGTTCCCCACATGCGGAAGGGGGCGTTCTCGCGGCGGGGGACGTACTGCCCCGGCGTTTCGCCCGAGAGGAGGGCGGCGAGTTCGCCCCAGACGGGGTCGCGGAGCCAGGCGCCCGGGTCCTCGGCGACGCGGGCGACCTGTCCGCGGGCGTCGTCGCGGGAGAGGGCGGCGCGGCCGACGGCCTCCTGGGCGGCGCGGACGGCGGGGCCGCGGGGGATGCCGAGGTTGTAGAGCTCGCGGGACTTCATCGGGGCAGGGTAGGGAGGTGGATCGGGAAGGCTCGAAGAGCGCGGAGGGCAGAACGCAGCTCGCGCCGTCCCCGTGGGGCGGTTCGGGCGTCGGACGCTCGCGGCTCCTTCCCTCGCGCGAAGCTCCCCCACCCGCCGGCGTCAGCGGCCGCCGGGGGCCTGCTTGCGGACGCGGTCCTCGATGCGGGTGAGGAGGTACTGCATGACGCGGACGTAGAGTTCCTCGCCGAGGACCTTGTCCTCGACGCCGGCGTAGATGTTGGGGTTGTCGTTGATCTCGATGACCTTGGGGCGTCCGCCGAGGACCTTGATGTCGATGCCGTAGAGGCCGTCGCCGATGAGCCTGGCGGCCTTGACGCCGAGGGCGATGACGTCCTTGGGGGCGTCCTCGACGGGCATGGTCTCGAAGCCGCCCTCGTGGACCTCGCCGCGCTCGTCGCGGCGGATGATCTGCCAGTGGCGCTCGGCCATCATGTACTTGCAGACGTAGAGGGGCTTGCCCTCCAGCACGCCGACGCGCCAGTCGAACTCGGTGGGGACGAACTCCTGGGCGAGGAGGAGCTCGGAGTTCTCGAAGAGCTGCTCGCGGCGGGCGAGGAACTCGTCGGCGGTGTTGATCTTGACGACGCCGGCGGAGAAGGAGCTGTCGGGCTGCTTGATGACGCAGGGGAAGCCGATGCGCTCGGAGACCATCCAGGCGGTGTCCTCGCTGAAGATGACGGTCTTCGGCGTGGGGACGCGGTAGCGGTCGAGCAGCTCGGCGACGTAGACCTTGTTGTTGCAGCGGAGGATGGACTCGGGGTGGTCGAGGACGACGAGGCCCTCGGCCTGGGCCCGGCGGGCGAAGCGGTAGGTGTGGTTGTTGACGCCGGTGGTGTCGCGGATGAAGAGGGCGTCGAACTGGTTGAGGCGTCCGATCTCCTCCTTGACGAGCATCTCGGTGCGGAGGCCCATGTCCTCGGCGGCCTCGCGGAAGAGCTTGAGGGCCTTGGGGTCCGAGCAGGGGAGCTTGTCGTCGGGGTCGTGGAGGATGGCGAGGTCGAAGCGGGCGGGGGCCTTGGCGCGGCGGGGGCGCGGGGGCTTCTCGAGGTACTCGTGGGCGGCCTGGGCGATGAACTCCTTGTGGTCGTCGGGGATGTCGCCGGCGCCGATGATGCGGACGGAATCGATCGCCCAGTGCCCGCGCCGCCCGTTGGGCTCGTTGGAGAACGTGACTTCGAGGAAGGGGGCGGGGAAGGCGTTGAAGAGGGCGGTGCCGAGCTGGTCGTACTTCTTGGCGAAGGAGCGGCCGAAGTACATGCGGAGGTCGAAGGTCTCGGCCTTGTGCCCCTTGAGGGACTTCTGGATGAGTTCGTCGAGGTCGCGGGAGTGGACCTTCAGGACGGCGGCGAGGCGGAGGTCCTGGAGGGTGGAGACGCTGGGGATGGGGCGGTGCCCGCGGGCCTGGGCGAGCAGGGAGACGTAGTAGCCGCTGGTCTGGTAGCCGTAGGAGCGGCAGAGGTTGAAGACCTTGACGCGGGGGCGGGCGGCGTGCTCGGCGAGGGAGAGGTAGTCGCGCGCGGAGACGACCTCGGCGCCCGGGATCCGCAGGGGCCAGCGCTTGGGGTTGTCGACGATGAGGAGGGCGTTCATTCGTGAAGACCGCTGTGGCGTGGTGGCGTCGGGCGCGGGGCGCGGCGACGGAGAGGGGCGTCGGCTGGTCGGAGGGGGGCGTGGCGGGCGCGGGGCCGCCCGGCGCGGAGGCTCGCTCGGAAGAAGAGGCTCCGGAGGCGTTCCCGGTCGGGGGGCATGCCTAGACGGTGGCGGCCTCCGCCGGGGCGCGGCGCCGGCGGTGCGGCGTGCCGGGCTGTACGGGGGGCGTGGTTTGCGGGTGCGGATGCACGGCGCGGATGTTATCGGCTCGCGCGGGGGGATTCCTGCGGCGGCGCGCGGCGTGGCGGGCGCGGTGCGGCAGGGAGGTTCGGGCGCGGTGCTGATCCGCTGGATGCGCTGCGCTCATCCGCGGCGTCGGGGAGCGGAGCGGGATGGGTG
>CAYMFP010000105.1:0-2359 GCA_964389385.1 uncultured Phycisphaeraceae bacterium
CGAGCCCGCCCAGGGGGAACGCCGCGTCGACCTTCTTGAGGTTGTTCTCGCGGGCGCCCCGGACGCAGACGGCCTTCTTCTCGCTCAGCTCCCGCCGCTTCGCCGGGACGTCGATGGTCCTGCGTCCGGAGAGGTACGCGCCGGTGATGGACGTCGGGTGCGCGCACACGTCCGCGACGGTCCCCTGCGCGACGACCGTGCCGCCGTGCACGCCGGGCCCGGGCCCGATGTCGATGAGGTGGTCGGCGGCGCGGATCATGTCCTCGTCGTGCTCGACGACGAGGACGGTGTTGCCGATGTCCGCCAGGTGCCGCAGCGTGCGGATGAGCCGGTCGTTGTCGCGCTGGTGCAGCCCGATCGTCGGCTCGTCGAGCACGTAGCAGGCGCCGACGAGCCCGCTGCCGACCTGCGTCGCCAGGCGGATGCGCTGCGCCTCGCCGCCGGAGAGCGTCTGCGTCCGCCGGTCGAGGCTCAGGTACTCCAGCCCCACGCTGGTCAGGAACCGCAGGCGGTTGCCGATCTCGCGGAGGATCGGCTCGGCGATCGTCCGCTGCTCGGTCGACAGCTCCAGGTTCTCGCAGAACGCGATCGCGTCGTTGATGCCCAGCCGGCTCAGCTCGCTGATGTTGAGCATCGAGCCGTCCTGCCTCGGGCGGCCGATCACGTTCCCGCTCGCGAAGGCGCGGGCCGTGTCGGCGCGGTGCGCGCTGGCCAGCTGCACGTGCAGCGCCGGCAGCCCCAGCCGGTCCCCGTTGCACTCGGGGCACGTGCTCTCGCTCTGGAACTGGTGCAGGTGGTCCTTCGCCCAGTCGCTCTCCGTCTTCTCGAACCAGCGGCGGCACAGCTCGACGACGCCCTCCCAGTCGGCGCCGAACGCGGCCTCCTGCTCGGGCGTGGTCCCGAAGAGGAGCAGGTCGCGCACGCCCTCGTCGAGCTCGCCGACCGGAGTGTTCTGGTTCACGCCGAACAGCCGGCAGAAACGCCGCAGGATCCGCGGGTAGATCATCCCGCCCGGCCCGCTCTTCTTGAACGGCGCCACGCCCCCCGCGGCGATCGACTTCTCCGGGTCCGGCAGGATGAGTTCCGGATCGAACTCCAGGATCGCCCCGAGCCCGTGGCACTCCGGGCACGCCCCGAACGGTGAGTTGAAGCTGAACAGGCGGGGCGAGATCTCGTCGATCGCGATCTCGGGGTTGTCCGGATCGGCGAACTTCTCGCTGTACGTGGTGTCCGACCAGGCGCCCCGCCCGTCGTCGCCCGCCTCCTGGCTGATGACGACGGTCCCCTCGCCGAGGCGCAGGGCCGCCTCGACGCTCTCCGCCAGCCGCTGCCGCGCGTCCTCGCGGATCACGACGCGGTCGATCACCGCCTCGATCGAGTGCTTGTGGTACCGCCCGAGGTCGAGCGGGTTCTCGCCGCCCTCCTTCAGCGCGTCGCGCAGGTCGACGAGGTTTCCGTTCACCCGCGCCCGCACCCACCCCTGCCGCGAGAGGTCCTCGAGCACGTCCTTGTGGTGCCCCTTCTTCCCGCGCACCACCGGCGCGAGCACCATCAGCCGCGTCCCCTCCGGGAGCTGCGCGACGTGGTCGACGATCTGGCTCGCGCTCGACGCCTCGATCCGCCGCCCGCTGCGCTCGGCGACCTTCCCGTTCTTCGTCTTCGTCGCCGCCCACGAGTACGGCGTGCCGCACCGCGCGTAGAGCAGGCGCAGATAGTCGTAGATCTCCGTCGTCGTCGCGACCGTCGACCGCGGGTTGTGCGAGGTCGTCCGCTGCTCGATCGCGATGGTGGGGGGGATCCCCTCGATCTCCTCGACGTCCGGCTTCTTGAGCTGGTCGAGGAACTGCCGCGCGTACGCGGAGAGCGACTCCATGTACTTGCGCTGCCCCTCCGCGAAGATCGTGTCGAACGCGAGCGAACTCTTCCCCGAGCCCGACAGCCCCGTCATCACCACCAGCTTGTCGCGCGGGATGTCGAGGTCGACGTTCTTGAGATTGTGTTCCCGGGCGCCGCGCACCCGGATGAACCGCCCGTCGGCCGACGGCGGGCGCCGCAACTGCCCGCCGGCCCCGGTCGCGCGGCCGGTGCTCCGCGCCTCGGCGAGCGGGGCCTGGGCGCCGGGCCGGCCTGAGCCGTCCTCCGTGCCGTCCGCGGGCGCGGCCGCACGCCCCGCCCGGGGCTTCCGCTCGATCACGCCCGCCGCGGAACCGTTCCCGTCGGCCACCGAACTGCGACTGCGCTTGGCCAAAGGCCTGCTCCTCGTCCAGGAGGTCTCCCCGCGATCCGATCCGTCCGCCGCTCCCCACCCGCCTCGGGCGGCCCCCCCCCCCCCCCCCCCCCCCCCCGCCCCCCCCCCCCC
>CAYMFP010000105.1:2369-9629 GCA_964389385.1 uncultured Phycisphaeraceae bacterium
CGGTCGTACCCCTGCCCGAGGTCCTCCCCGAAGCTCAGGAAGAAGAATGTTCCGTCCATAGAGACCACGTACCGCCACTCCGGATCGCCCGCGGCCGGAGGAGGCACCTCGCCCAGCCGGTCCAGCCCGTCCGGCAGCCGCCCGTGGTCGGCCCGGAACGCCTCGGCCCGCCGGGCGATCTCGAGCCCCGCCGCCTTCGTCTGCTCGACGTTCTCCGGCGTCCACGCGCCCCCGCCGGCCGCGGGCTGCGCAGGGCCCCCGTGGGCGCGCACCGCCTGGGCCCGCTTCGCCTGGAAGTACCCGAGCGTCATCAGCCCGATGGCGATGCCGAGGCAGTAGATCCCCAGCTTCTGGATGAACGTGCGTGAGCCCATGCGGAGGTATCCGTACGCGTCCCGCCAACACTAGGTTTGGTAGATGCTCGGTCTCCGCCCACCGGGCGAAGTCCGTCGCCCCGGTGCCAACACGCTGTCACCGACGCCTGCCCCGGCGTGACGGCAGGGCCCGATTCCGGCGGGTTGGCGAGGGTGGGGGGGTGGGGTTAGCTTCCGAGGGTGTCGGTTGGCGGCGCGTCTGCCGCGGCCGTTGGTTCCGGCTCGCTCGGGTGCTGCGACTCCTGCCCGTCCTCCGGCAGCGGCGCCGTCCGCGGCAGCAGGGTCGGCGCGTTCGCGAGGTTGTACGCCACGACCGCCGAGTTCGTCGCCGACTGCACGAGGTACTCCGGGATCGCCTGGTCCAGCCGGTCGAACTGCGTGTGCCACCCGTGCCCGTAGACGCCCCGCCCGGTCTCGTCCCAGAAGAAGCCCGGGATGCCGACGGCGTTGAACGCCGCGTGGTCCGAACCCCCGCCGGGCGGGAGCGCCTCGGCGTCCAGCGTGCGGATGTTCACGTCCATGCGTCCGGCGTCGGCGTCGTTCCCGGGGTCGTCGTCGTGCCGGGCCGCGAGGCGGTCGATCTCGCTGAAGAACCGCCCGTTGGTCGGGGCCGAGGCGGCCGCGAGCATCGGCACCATCGTCGGCAGCGCGCTCAGCCCGCCCTGGTAGTTCGTCCCCCCGTCGTCCACGAACACCACGCTGATCTTCGCCCGCTCCTCGGCGCTCAACGCCTCGACGTACGCCCGGCTCCCCAGCAGGCCCTGCTCCTCGCCCGTCCACAGGATGAACCGGATCGTCCGCTTCGGCCCGACGCCCGTCCGCGCCCGCGCGGCCGCGAGGATCCGCGCCGCCTCCAGCATCACGCTCGAGCCCGTCCCGTTGTCCACCGTCCCCTGCGAACCCGGCCCGTCCCACGAGTCCAGGTGCGCCGAGAGGATGACGACCTCGTCCGGCCGCTCCGTGCCGCGGATCTCCCCGATCACGTTGTGCACCGGGATCGGGCCGGGCGTCAGCTCGTGCTTCAGGTCGATCTCCAGTTCGACCGTCCGCCCCTCGCCCATCCGGGCCGCGACGTAGTCGAAGTCCGGGCCGGAGAGGTTCACCTCGATGTCCGGCCCGTACTCCTCGACCGTCCGCTCGCGCCAGCCGGTCCGGCCCGTCGTCCGGACACGCACGTCCTGGGAACTCGAGACGAACCCGAGCGGCCCCCCGCCCAGCACGAGCTTCCAGAGGCTCGGCTCCGGGTTCGGGTCCGGCTCGTAGCGTTCGAGGCGGATCGCGTACGTCTCGTCGCGCCGGCGGCTGTACACCTCGCCCGTGGCCTTGCCGCCATCGAACACGAGCGTGACGTCCGATTCCCCGTTGTCCGTCGTCCAGACGAACCGCATCTCCCCCTCGGCGGGCGAACCTCGCACCTCGCCGATCGAGCCCGAGGCGATCCCCGACGCCTCCATCGTTCCTCTGTCCTCCGCCTCCCCCTCGGCCGAAGGCCCGTCCGCGAGGTCCAGCCGCACCTCCACCTCGCGCCCGAACAGCGGCATCGCGCCCGTCCACCGCGTCACCCCTTCCGGGACCGGCGGCGGGCCCTCGTCCCCCCCGGCCCGGATCCTGTCGAACAGCTCCAGCCGCTCGCGCATCAGGAACCCGGTGCTGCGGACGCCCCGCCGCCCCTCCGCGTCCGGGCGGATGAGCACCCACTTGCCGGCGTACGCGCCGCTCCCGTTGCTCTCGTACTCCTCCCGCGTCCGCGGCATGAACACCGCCTCGCCTCGCACCGGCCCGTCCGTCCCCGTGCTCCACGCCAGCGTCGTGAAGTCCATCTCCCGCTGGTCGTTGCCGACGATCGCCTTCGCCGACGACGGCCCGCGGTCGAACCGCGTCGCGATCTCCCCCCATTTCCAGAGTTCCGCCCGGTCCAGCCCCCACGCCGCGAACCGCCCCGCCGCCCACGCCGCGGCCTGCTCCTGCCGCGTCGAGCCCGTCAGCCGCGGCCCGTGCTCGGCGCACAGCACGTACAGGTGCTCCAGAACCCTGCTGTTGCCGATCCCCTCCTCCAGGATCGCCCGCACCACAGCCGCCTCCCCCATCGGCACGTCCGGCACCGCCACCCGCTCCCCGTCCACCACCGCGTACGCGGCGACGGAATCCGGGGCTGTCGCCCCGTCCCATGAGGCGGTCAGCCCGGCGGAGACGACAGCGGTGAGCGGTGCAATGGATAGCAGCATGCCGCAGCTTACCAAGTGTGCACGGCGTTGCCCCGGCCTGTTCTTGCCGGCCAGGCGATCTTCACGCGGCCGGCGTCCCCGCCCGTCTAACTCCCAGGCGGGCGGATCGGGCTCCCAATTCGCTATGCTCCATTTGGGAAGCATTCCCCGCCGATCTGCCGCTTCCTCGCTCGCTCTCACTCTCCGGCCCGCATCCGGGGAAGACGCCCCCGCGATGCCTGTGTTGCCCTCATTAGGCCGGGTAAGCGGTGCAGACGGAGCCCGGGAGCGGAGCGACCGCATGTCCAGACACGCCTTCGATATCACCCGAGCGGTGAGCTCCGACCAAGCCGCCGCGATCGGGCGTTACGACGCCGTGCGGCGGAGGTCGGTGGATCTCGTCGGGCCGCTGACGCACGAGGACATGACGGTGCAGTCGGCGCCGTTCGCCTCGCCGGCGAAGTGGCATTTGGCGCACACGTCGTGGTTCTTCGAGGCGATGCTGCTGCAGCGGTTCCTGGGGGAGCGGTACGCGCCGTTCAACCCGCGGTTCGGGTTCCTGTTCAACTCGTACTACAACGCGCTGGGCGAGCAGTTCACGCGGGCGGAGCGGGGGCTCGTCACGCGCCCGGGGGTGGAGGAGACGCTCCGGTACCGGGGCGAGATCGACGATCGGGTGCGGGAGTTCATCGCGGGGGCGGAGGAACGCACGCTGGCGGAAGCGCTGCCGATCGTGGAGATCGGGCTGCACCACGAGCAGCAGCACCAGGAGCTGCTGCTGATGGACGTCAAGCACCTGTTCTCGCGGAACCCGCTCGGGCCGGCGTACCGGGCGCGGGGGGCGGAAGGGGCGGGGATGGAGACGGGGATAGGGACAGGGGTGGGGGTGGGGCCCCTGGGCTGGTTCGCGTACGAGGAGGGCGTCCGGGAGGTCGGGCACGATCCGGGGGGCGGCGGGTTCGCGTACGACAACGAGTCGCCGCGGCACCGGGTGTACCTGCGGGCGTTCGAGATCGCCGACCGTCTCGTGACGAACGCGGAGTACGCGGCGTTCATCGCCGACGGGGGGTACCGGCGGGCGGAGTTGTGGCTGAGCGCGGGGTGGTCGACCGTGCAGCGGGAGGGGTGGGAGGCGCCGCTCTACTGGCGGCGCGAGGGGGATGCGTGGCGGGAGTTCACGCTGGCGGGGGACGGGCCGCTCGGGGCGCACGCGCCGGTGACGCACCTGTCGTTCTTCGAAGCGGAGGCGTACGCGCGGTGGGCGGGCGCGCGTCTGCCGACCGAGCACGAGTGGGAGGTCGCGGCCGGGGAGGTGTCGATGGAGGGCAACCTGCTCGAGTCCGGGCGGCTGCACCCGGCGCCCGCGCTGCCGCCGGACCGCCCGGAGATCGCGCGGTGCCCGCGGCAGCTCATCGGGGACTGCTGGGAGTGGACGCGTTCGGACTACGGCCCGTACCCGGGCTACCGCCCGCCGGAGGGGGCGCTCGGGGAGTACAACGGCAAGTTCATGTGCGGGCAGTACGTGCTCCGCGGGGGGTGCTGCGTCACGCCGGGCTCCCACATCCGGCGGACGTACCGGAATTTCTTCCACCCGGAGGAGCGTTGGATGTTCAGCGGGCTGCGCCTGGCCCGCGACCTCGACCGAAGCCCCGGGCGGACGCGGCGCCGGTGAGCGCCCGAGAGACCGCGATGCCCAGACCCCTCCCCGCGTTCGGACGATGCCGCGTGCCCGCCCCGGGCGTTCTCCGCCGGTCGGCGCCGCCCGCGGGGGGCGCGCCCGTGGAGTTCCGCGAGCACCTCCTCCGAGGGCTCGCCCTGCCGCAGAAGAGGACGAGCCCGAAGTACCTGTACGACGAGCGGGGCTCGCGGCTCTTCGACGAGATCACGCGCCTGCCCGAGTACTACCCCACGCGGACGGAACTCGGCATCCTCGAGCGCCGCCTGCCGGAGATCGCGGAGACGATCGGGCCGCGGGCGCTGGTGGTGGAGCCCGGGGCGGGGTCGGGGCTCAAGACGCGCCGGCTCATGGAGGGGCTCGACCGCCCGGTGGGGATCGCGCTGATCGACATCTCCCCGGAGTACGTCCGCGCGTCGGCGGAGCGGCTGCGGGCCGCGCTGCCGGGGGTGGAGGTGCTCCCGGTCCTTGCGGACTTCACCCGACCGTTCGCCGTGCCGGCGCCGCGGGCGCGGGCGGAGCGCACGGTCGTCTTCTTCCCGGGCTCGACGATCGGCAACTTCGAGGCGGCGGAGGCCGCGGAGATCCTCGAGAACTTCGGGGACATCGCGGCCTCGCGCGGGGGCGACGGGGGCGTGCTGCTCGGGGCGGACCTCGTCAAGCCGGCGGGGGTGCTGCTGCGCGCGTACGACGACGCGGCCGGCGTGACGGCCCGGTTCAACCTGAACCTGCTCGAACGGGCCAACCGCGAGGCCGGGGCGAACTTCGACCTCGCCGCGTTCCGGCACGAGGCGCGGTGGAACGCGGGCCTCTCGCGCATCGAGATGCACCTCGTCTCCATGCGCGAGCAGACGGTGAGCGTCGCCGGGCACGCGTTCCGGTTCGCGGAGGGCGAGTCGATCCACACGGAGTCGAGCCGCAAGTTCACGCGGGCGACGCTGGAGGAGCTGACCGCCTCGGCCGGGCTGGCGGTGCGCGCGTTCTGGACGGACGAGGCGGGGTGGTTCAGCCTGTCGTGGCTGGAACCGGCGTGAGGGGGTGTTCGCGGCCGGGCCGGCTCTTCAGACGCCAGGGCTCCAAGGCCCTTCCCGCGTCTTCTCCGCCTCCCACACCTCCAGGTGCATGAACGCGGCCACGACGAGGGCGTGGTGGATCAGGCCGGTGCGGATCAGCTCCCGGACCTCGGCGAGCGGGACGAGGTGCACGCGGATCTCCTCGCTGCCGTCGAGCTTCGGGCGGCCGACTTCCTCGACGCCTTCCATGAGGACGGTCCACGTCCAGTTGTCGAACAGCGCGGGGTTGCTGGAGACGCGTCCGATGCAGCGGGCCTGCGCGGCGCCGGGCGGGAGGGCGTAGCCGGTCTCTTCGCGGGTCTCGCGCAGGCCGGCGGCGACGGGATCCTCGCCGGGGTCGGTCATGCCGCCCGGCAGTTCGAGCGTGACCTCGTCGACGCCGGCGCGCCACTGCTCGACCATCACCACGCGGCGGTCGGGGGTGATCGGGACGACGTTCACCCAGTCGGTCGCGTGGATGCGCGTGAACGTGCCGCCGCGGTCGGGGTGCGTGCGCGAGCGGACCTCGGCGGTGGCGAGGCGGAGCACCCGCGTGGTCGCCAGGGTCTGGCCCGGGGCCATCGTCCACGGGCGGATGCCGGTCAGGTAGCGGCGGACGTGCTCCGGATCGGGGCGAGGGAGGACGGGAGAGATGGGGGGAGTCGGGGACGGCATGAGGGCGAGCCTACGCCCCTACGCTGTGCCCGAGCGATGCCCTGGAAGCGAGCGATCCCCCCGTCCACGCCCGCGGCCGTCCCGGCGATGGTCGCGCCGCCGCCGACGCGACGCAACCCGCTGACGGGATCGGTGGTCGGGCTGCTCGGGCTGGGGTTCCTGGGGCTGATGGTGCTGGTCTGTCTGGGGACGCTCCCGTACACGCTCGGGCGGGAGCGGGTGCGGGTGGAGGGGGCGGACGGGACGGTGGCGGTGCAGGCGGGGGCGCCGCGCTACGCCTCGGGGAACCCGGCGGCCGGGCGCCTGCCGCCGCTGTGGTTCCCGAAGGACGAGGTCGCGACGGCGCAGGCCGCGTCCGCGGTGCCGGCCGCGGAGGCGGAGCGGATCGCGGCGGAGCTGGCCGAGGAACTCGGGGTGCCGGTGGAGGAGGTGGCGGCGGCGGAGCCGGACGATCCGCTGACGGTGGCGTACCGGGAGCGTCTGGCGGCGGCGGCGCCGAAGTTCCTGCTCGGTTCGGACGTGCTGGGGCGTTCGCTGTGGGTGCGGGTGCTGGCGGGGGGCGGGATCTCGCTGGGGATCGGGATCGCGGCCGCGGCGATCAGCGTGGTGATCGGGACGCTGTACGGGGCGCTGGCGGGGTACGCGGGGGGCAAGACCGACGCGGTGATGATGCGGGTGGTGGACGTGCTGTACGGGTTGCCGTACATCCTGCTGGTGGTGCTGCTGGCGGTGGCCGGGGATGCGGTTCTGGAGCGTCTGGTCGCCCGGTACGGGGAGATCTCTACGGGCGCGCGCACGACGATCGACGTGCTGATGCTGCTGGTGGCGATCGGCGGGGTGTCGTGGCTGACGATGGCGCGGGTGGTGCGGGGGCAGGTGCTGAGCCTGAAGGGGCAGCCGTTCGTGGAGGCCGCGCGGGCGGCCGGGGCATCCCCGAGACGGGTGTTCTGCCGGCACCTGCTGCCGAACCTGGTCGGGCCCATCGTGGTGTATGCGACGCTGACGGTGCCGCAGGCGATCCTGCAGGAGAGCTTCCTGAGCTTCCTGGGGATCGGGGTGCAGCCGCCACTGCCGAGCTGGGGGAACTTGGCCGCGGAGGGGCTGGTGGAGCTGAACGGGCACCGCTCGCACTGGTGGCTGCTGCTGTTCCCGAGCGTGCTGCTGGGGCTGACGCTGCTGAGCCTGAACTTCGTGGGGGAGGGGCTGCGGGAGGCGTTCGACCCGCGGCGGAGGAAGTGAGGCGAGAGGGCGGGCAGGGCCGGATTTCTGGATGGGGGGGA
>CAYMFP010000106.1:0-9571 GCA_964389385.1 uncultured Phycisphaeraceae bacterium
GGGTCCTTCACGATCTCCGGATCGGGCATCGGAGGGCACGTGCTCGTGTCGGTGGACCTCGCCGCGGACGGAGAGGCCTACCGCGGGCTGTACCTGCTCGGCTTCGGGCTCGATGTGTCGCGCGAGGAGGCAAGCCTGATCCTCGACCGGCTGGGCGACCGCAGCGCCCCGCTCGCTGCGCCGTCGGAGGAAGCGGACGGGGAGTGAGCCGAAAAGCCAGGGTTGTCCGGGATCCGGCGCCGGGCCCCGCAATTCAGTTTCTCAGGAGCGCGTCGCATCGCTCCGCCGCTGCTTCTCGGCGGGTTTGGGGGGCGATGGCGTGCTCCGGGGCAGGATGCCGCCGCGATGCCAGAGCAGGAGGCCCCCGGCGATGAAGAACGCACCGACCAGACACAGGCTCCAGACCGGCGCACCGAGGCGGAGCAAATCGCCCGCGTCGCCGATCCGGTCGATCCATCCGAGGCCGATGTACGCCCCGTTCGCGATCAGGCAGAACCCCGCGAAGGACCGGGTGACCTCCGCGATGAGCCATAGCCGCAGACCGCGGGGGATCACGCGGAGGAGAGCGAACGCCAGCAACGGCACGGCGCCGCCCGCGATCGGACCGGCCCACGCGGTGAGCAGCGGGCGCGGGTTCTCGGCAAGGTCGGTCCGAGAGAAACCCGCGATCGGGAGAACGATCCGCTCGACCCGGCCGCCCGTGAGAACGGCCGTGATCGCGTGCCCCAGTTCGTGGACCGCCTGCATGCCGTACCAGCAGAACACGGCGAACGCGAGCGCCAGCATCGCTCGACGCATCCGCCGGGCACCGTGGTGCTCCCTGCTGCACGTCACGCCTCTCCAGCGTAGCCGGATGCGCCCGGAGCGTGGTGCCGGCCCGGCCGGATCACCCGTTCGCGCAGACCGACGCCCCCGGTCGGCCGGCGGCCTCGGCACTCCTAACCTTGGCCGTCCACCAACCGGAAACCGGCGCCGGCCGGGAGCCTGATGCAGAACGTCGAGTACAAGGCGGAGTTGCGCGAACCGCGGCTGGCGCGGGCGGGGCTGCTGGCCGCGGGGTGCCGCTTCGTGGCGCGGATGCGGCAGGTCGACACGTACTTCCGCGTCGCGAGCGGGCGCTTCAAGCGGCGGGAGATCGAGGTGCTGGAGCTGGCGCCGGAGGTCGAGCGGGAGGACGTGGCGCCGCGGGCGACGGAGTGGATCCTCTACGAACGCCCCGACGCGGCCGCGGCGCGCGTCAGCAACTACCAGATCTACTCCGAGGAGCAGGCCCGCGACCGCTTCGGGGACCTCCGCCTGCCCGAACTGGTCTCCGTCGCCAAGGAGCGGGAGCTGCTGCTCTACGAGAAGCTGGTGCGCGTGCACCTCGACGAGGTGGACCGGCTCGGCTCGTTCCTCGAGTTCGAGGCCCTGGTCACGGAAACGCAGGATCGGGCGCTCGCGGCCGAACGCGTGGAACGCCTGCGCGAGGCCGTGCGGCCGTGGCTCGGCGAGGCGATCGGCGGGAGCTACGCGGACCTGATGCTGGCCGAGCAGGAGCGGTAGGCGCGCGCCGGTCGAAGAGCGGACACGCCGCCGCTCGCGGAGCGAGCGGCGGCGCCCGGTTCAGGAAACCACAGATCCCGGCGCGATGTCGCTCATCGGCGTGAGGACGACGACGCTGCGGTCCCCGTCCCCGTCCTTCGGCGCGTCGCTCGCGGCGAGCAGCATGCCGCGCGACTCCTCGCCGCGGATCGTGCGCGGCGCGAGGTTCGCCACGATGACGATCTTCTTGCCGACGAGGTCCTCGGGGTTGTAGAACTGCTTGATGCCGGCGCAGATCTGCCGCGGCTCGCCGGAGCCGTCGTCGAGCTGCAGCTTGAGCAGCTTGTCCGCGTTCGGGTGCGGCTCGGCGTGGGTGATCTCCGCGACGCGGAGGTCGATCTTCGCGAAGTCCTCGAAGGCGATCTGCGGCTTCTGGGGGGCGTTCTCGGCCATCTCGCGGTCCTCGTCTCGGCCGCCGGGTCCTCCGGCGGCGGGCGGGCAGTCTAGGCGGCGGCC
Organism: uncultured Phycisphaeraceae bacterium; assembly: GCA_964389385.1. Taxonomy (GTDB): domain Bacteria; phylum Planctomycetota; class Phycisphaerae; order Phycisphaerales; family UBA1924; genus CAYMFP01. The sequence continues at coordinate 2,041 of CAYMFP010000106.1, forward strand.
GGACGCTCCCGATCAGCGGGCGGCGGGGTTCTCCCCCTCCGGGCCGGCCGCGCGTGCGGCGGGCCCGCCGCACGCCTCCCACCGCCCGTCGCGCCAGCACGGGCGCGTGACGTCGACGTGGTAGAACGCGGCGATCTCGCCCGGGTCCGGGTTGCGGAGCGGGGCGCCGCCGTCGCCGGAGACCTGCGCGGCCCAGGACTGCTGCGTGCCCTGGAGCAGCGCGGCCTCGACCCGCAGCCACTCGACGAGCTGCGCGTCGGTGAGGGGCGGGCCGGGGTTGCCGTTGTTGTCCGGGTTCAGGCGGAAGCGGTCGGGCCCGGCGGCCGTGCGCTCCCGAACGGTGCGCTCCGCGTCGTTGTACCGGCGGGAGAGTTCCCGCAGCCATTCGGGCGCTCGGGAGGCGGTCGTGCCGGTGATGGTCGTCGCGTGCCGCTCCAGGAGTTCGCGCACGCCGGGGCGGTCGAGATAGCGCCGCGCGATCGCCCCCTGCCCCGAGCGGAGGTAGCCGAGCGCGACGGCCGCGTCGTACGCGGCCTGCTCGTCCGGCGGCGCCGCGGCGTTCCCCCAGTCGGGCGCGGCGTGCCGGGGGTCGAGCGTGCCGGCCACGGCCCGCAGCCACTGCCGGTCGCGCTCGTCGCGCTCGATGTCGGCGAGGGCGACGCACGCCGAAGCGGAGAGCGAATCGGGCCCGCCGTGCTCTCGGTTCAGGTGCAGAGCCAGGACGAACAGCCTCCGGGCGACGGCGAACTCGTCGAGCCCCGACGCCTCGTAGGCGATCTCCTCGCCGAGGCGGAAGTACGCCTCCGCCGCGTCGGGCGTCAGCGCGGCGAGCCGCTCCCGGAGATCGGGCACCTTCTCCGCGAGACGGGCGATGGCCTCGGCGTCGCGCGCGGCGAGCGTCGATGTGGATGGCGTCGACACGGGCGGCGACGGGGGCTCCCCGCTCCGGGGCTGCATCCCCCAGAACGCGAGCGCGAAGGCGAGGGCGAGCGCGTGCGGCGTCATGGCGCGGCCCCTTCGAATCGGACAAGCCAGAGCCGCAGGCGGGCCTCCTCGGCGATGCGGATCTGGTCGTACACGTGCCGGGCCGCGCGGTGGGCGTCGAGGGCTTCTTCCAGGATCCGCTGCACCTCGCGGGCCCGCGCGGGCTGCTCGGCCGCGATCACGCCGGCGGCGGTCTCCAGCAGGGCGAGCTGCTCGGCCGCGAAGACCTGCACGGGCCCGCGCGCGAGGGAGAGGCGGCCGGCCAGGCGCCGCTCGACCTCCGCGGGCGCGGCCTCGGGGAGGATGATGTAGACGGTGCGGCCCCCTCCTCCACCGGCGGAGCCCCAGCCCCCCCACCACGCCCAGCGCCGCCGCAGGAGCTGCGCCGCCTGCTGCGGTTCGAGCGGGGCCGTGGAGGACGCGCCGCGGGAGCCGAGCGCCGACTCGTACGCGAGGGCGATCTGCGCGGCGAGGCCGTCGGACGCGCCGAGCCCGCCGGAGGAGCCGAGGAGTTCGAGCAGGCGCTCGACGAGGGCCCGCCGCGCGGCCGTCGCCCACGAAACCCCGAACCGCGAGGGGAGCGTGCGCCGGGTGACGTGCTCGACGAGCGCCGCGGCCGGGGGCGTCCTGGGGAGGCGCGGCGCCACCTCGAGCAACCCGTTGACGACCAGCGGATCGAAGGACTCGGAACGGACGACCTCGGCGGCACGCTCGCGCACGCCCCGCGCCCGCTCCGAGACAGCCGCCTCGACGAGCACCTCCGCGTCGGCGGGCGTGCGGGCGTTGGAGGGCGGGAAGGCGTTCAGGAGCGCGAGCTTGTCGGAGGCGTCGCGCGCCGTCAGGAAACGGACCGCCCACGCGTTCTCAGCGCCGTCGGCGATCTGCCCGACCTGGATGCCCACCGTGGGGGCGGAGACGGCCGGGCGCGGCAACGACAACCCGGTCGTGGTGCCGGGGGCCTTCGGCGGCGGCCGTGACGTGAGGCGTCCCGCCTCGGCGAGCGCGTTCTCGGCCTCGCTCCCGCTGCCGGCCCAGGCGAGCGAGGCCGCCGCGTTCAGGTACGCCACCTCGGCGGCGCGCGCGAGCGCCTGCTCCGGAGCCCCCGGGTCGGCCGCGGCGAGTTCCCCGAGCCGCGCGCGCAGACGGGCGACGAGCGCCGACTCCGCGGCGCCCGCGCCGAGGCCCCAGGCCTCGGCGAAACGCTCGCGGAGCGTGCGGCGTTGCCGGGAATCGGCGTCGCGCGGGAGCACCATGTCCGCCGTGACTCCGGCGGGGGCCGGCCCGGTCGCCAGGGCCTCGGTGATCGCGCGGACGTCCGCGCCCGAGTAGGCGTCGCCCGCGAGCGCATCGAGGAGCCAGCGGCGCGGCAGGTCGGCCGACCAGTCGATCCCCGCGACGGCCGCCTGCACGCCCCGCGCGGCCGCGGGGCTGGCATCCGGCTCGGCGGCGAGGAGCAGCGTCTCGATCGCCCGGAGCAGGACGACGTTGCGATCCCCCTCCGGCGCGGCGGCGAGCACGGCGCGGCGCCAGGCGTCCCAGACCTCGGGCCCGCCCGCGAGCACCGGCCCCGCGCCGTCGGCGAGGCGCGGCGGCGCGGCGGCGAGCACCGCCAGCGCCCCGTCCGCGAAGGCGCCCGAACGCGGCATCGCGGCCGCGACCGAAGCGGCCGCCCGCTCGAGACGCCGCTCCAGGGCCGCGGAGAGCCCCGGCTGGCCGCGGAGGCGGAGCAGCACGCCGGCGCCCCACGCGGAGCGGAGGAGGTCGCGCGGCCCGGCGCGACCGTCGCGCGGCGCGAACGCCGCGGCGTGCCGTTCGATCGCCTCGATCGCGCGCTCCGCGGCGTCGCCCCGTGCCGACGCGGTGACGACGAACTCGACGACCCGCGCGTTGGCGGCCGTCAGCTCCGAAGGAGGCAGATCGGGCCACTGCGCCGCGAGGGCGTCGGCCGCGCGCCGGAACTCGGCCAGGGCCTTGTCCGCGTCGCCCGGGAGCGACGAGGCCGCGGCGGCGAGCGTGCGGCGGACCGCCTCCGGATCGAGGTCGGGCGGAGCCGGCGCGGGCGTTTCGGCGCGGTCCGGGGGGGTAGCCGCGTCCGGCGCCGGTTCGGGCTCGGCCCGCCGGGCGGGGGGCGCCGCGGTGGGCGGGGCCTCCGCGACCTGCGCGGGTTCGGAGGGCGCGGGCGCATCGCCGGGATCGACGGCGAGCAGGATGCTCCCGAGCACGAGGAAGCCGACGAGCACGAGGGCGGACGTTGCGAGGGAGCGGGCGAGGCCGTCGGAGGGCGGGGCGGGCGCGTCGTCCACGACGTCCGGCCCGGCCTCCGCCGGCGCGGCGCTCGGCGACGCCCCTCCGATCGCCCGCGGGGCCACGCCCGCCGGGCGCGGCGCGACCCGAGCCGGGGCCCGGAGCACGGCCGGCTTGGCGAGCGCGCTGGCGACGGCCTCCGCGATCCGGTCCGGCGGGAGCCCGTGCACGGCCGCGACGGCCGCGAGATGTCGGACCGCCCCCGGGCTCCACCCGCCGTGCAGTCCGATGGCGATGGTGACGTCGCGGACGAAGGCCTCCTCCGCGGGGCTGCGAGGGGCCGAGAACGCCGCGGCGTCCGCCTGCGGGCCCGGCCCGTGCTCGGCCAGCGAGGCGGACGCTTGCGCGGCGGCCCGCTCGCCCTGCTGCCCGCCCCAGCGTTGGAGAAGGTGGCGGCGGACGACGTCGTTGAGGAGCTGGGCCGTCGCGGCGTACAGGGCGACGCGGACATCCTCGCCCGCCGGCGTGCGCGCGATCGGGTGCGCGTCGAGCCGGGCGACGCGGGCGTCGCGGGCGGCGACGAGCGTCGCGTCGTCCCAGTCCTTCGGTTCGAGCCCGAGGAGGGCGAACGGGCTGCCGGAGGCCGCCTCGCGTCCGAAGACCTGCTCGATCGGATTGACCCACGCGGGCTGCGTCATCCGCCGGAGCCTCCGGACGATTCTCCCCCGGGCTTCGAGGCGCGGTCGAGGCGGAGGCGCAGCCCGCGGATCCGCTCGTCCCAGGGGGTCGGGCCGAGGCTCGGGTAGAGGGCGGCGTGCTGGCGCAGCGCGGTGCGGGCCGCCTCCGGGTCGAGGTCGGCGAGCAGCCGCATCGCGTTGAAGCGGGCCTCGGCCCACGGCGCGGAGAGCGGCTCGCTCGCCGTGGCGAGGCGGTTCCAGGCGTCGATCGCCGTGGGCGCGTCGCCGGCGGCCTCGGCGAGCCGGCCGAGCCGGCGGAGGACGGCGCCGGACGCGGCCTCGGCCGCGAGAAGGCGCTTGTCGAGACGGACGGCGAGGTCGCGCATCTCGGCGTCCCGCTCGGCGTCCCAGAGGGCGGCGGCGGCCTCCGCGGCGAGGGCGACGATCCCCGCCTCCGCGGGGGCGAGCGGCGCATCGCCGGGGGGCGCGAGCCGGACGCCGTGCTCGGCAACGCGGCGCGCGGCCTGTGCGTCGCCCGCGCGCCAGGCGTCGAGCGCGCGGCGGAAGAGGAGCGTCTCGGCCGCCCGGGCGAACGGGCCCCCGCCCTCGCGGAGGCGCTCGATGAGCCGCTCGGCCTCGCCGGCCCGGCGTTCGGCGAGCGCGAGCTGCAGGCGGCGGAAGTCGAGTTCGTCGGCGACGGTCGCGGGATCGAACACCTTCGCCCGCGCGAGGCGGTCGAGCAGGGCGAACGCGCTCCGCGCGGCGGCGGCGTCCGGGGGGGTCGCGGTCAGGGCGACGTCGAGGATCTGCCGGGCCCGCGCGGCGGCGGACCGGGCGGGCTCGGCGTCGCCGGGGTTCTGCTCGGCCCGCTCGGCGTCGGCCTGGGCGAGACGCGAGGCGAGGGGGACGAAGCGGTCCGCTGCGGCCGCGTCGCCGGATCGGGCGCGACGGTAGAGCAGATCGGCGAGCCGCCGCTCGGCCGCGGCGCGCACGGGCGAGCCCGCGGGCACGGCGGCGAGGATCTCGATCGCCTCCTCGTCGTCGAGTTCGCCGCTGCCGAGCCGGCGGAGGACCAGCGTGGCGGCCCGGTCGGTGCGGGGGAAGCGTTCGAGGTAGCGGTCGGCGAGCGAGGCCGCGCGTTCGGCGGCGCCGGCGCGGCCTTCCTGGGCGGCGCGGTCGTGGGCGAGGATGGCGAACCAGAGCGCCTCCTCGGCGGAGGTGTCGTCGGGCGCGGCCTCGTACGCCTCGCGGAAGCGCTGCGCGGCCTCGGCGAAGGCGCCCTCGTAGAAGAGGCTCAGCCCGAGCAATACGCCGGCCCGCGCCCGCTCCGGCGGGAACCGGCCCGCGTCCGCGCTGGCGAGGGCGGATTCGAGCAGCCCCGCGGCGTCGCTGTAGCGGGCCTGGATCTCCGTCGCGCCCGCGGGCTGGTCGGGCGGGTCGCCCGACGCCTGGTGGGCGGCGCGGGCCTGCTCGTAGGCGCGGATCCCGCGGACGTAGAGCACCACGAAGCCCTCGTCGCCGAGGGGGAACGTGCCGAACCGCTGCGTGAGGTCGAGCACGTGGGCGACCTCGCCGCGGCGGATGAGCGCGGCGAGGGCGAACTCGGCGACGTCGCGCGCGATGCGCACCTGCAGCGCCGACGGCTCCCGCTCCACCGCCTCGAGCGCCAGCACCGCGAGCAGCCGCGCGTCCGACACCGAGAGCTGCCCCTCGCCGCCGGGATCGGCGTTCGCCCGCGCGCTCGCGGCGTCGCGCACGTCCGGCCAACGCCCGGCCGCGGCGAGGATCGCCGCCTTCCGCGGGAAGAGCTGGTCGCGCACGCCCGCGTTGAACTGCTCCATGCGCTCGAACTCGGTGATCCACACCGCCGCCTGCGCGGCGCCGTCCCGGCCCTGCTCGGCGAGGGCGAGCGCGACGCCGACGGCCGCGCGGGCGACGTGCTCGAAGCCGAGCAGCCCGCGCGGCAGACGCTCGAGCGTGACGGGCTCGCCCCCGAGCCCGAGGACGTGGGCGAAGTCCGCGATCGCCTGATCGGCGAGCCGGCCCTGCCCGCGGGCGCCGCCGAGCTGCGCGAGGTACAGCCGCGACCACCCCGCGAAGTACCGCGCGAGCGAGTGGATGCGGCGCGACTCCTCCAGCTCGTCGCGCGTTTCGTCCGCCGCGCTCCCGCGGCCGCCGCGCGACTCGAGCGCCTCGATCCGCCGCAGCCGGCGCTGGGCGATCGCGTCGAACTCGCGGACGACGGACTGGAGGGTCTCGACGGCCTGGGCGATCTCCGGGCCGTCGGTCAGCCGCAGGCGGTGCTCCTCGGCCGTGCGCTCGGCCGGTGCGTATCGGGCCCGCAGGAGGTTGATGCGCAGCTCGTCGAGATCGGAGTCGGGGAAGCGGCGGAGCAGGTCCTCGCTGAGGGCCCCGACCTCGGCTCGCTCCGCCGGCGTCGCGGCGGCGTCGAGCAGGCGGACGTAGACGTCCGCCAGGCGTTCGGCGAGCGAGGCCCGCTCCTCGGGGTTGCTCTCGCCGTCGAGCCGCTCGCGGAGCTGCGCGGCGAGGATGCGGAGCAGCCCCCGGCTCTCCAGGTAGTCCTCCACCACGCGCTCGGGCGGGGAGCCCTGGGCGAGCGCGGGCGAACCGGCGCCCGCGAGCAGGCCGACCGCGAGGAGGGCGCTAGCGCGTCGCCGGCACATAGCTCCTCCTCTCGAAACCCGCGTCGGTGGCGGCCTGCAGCGCGGCGGCGGCGTACATGAGCGGGACGTCGTCGCGCACGCGGACCGCCAGCCCCTGCTCGGTCGGGAGCCGGCGCAGGATCTCGACCAGCTCGTTCCGAGAGGCGACCGCGTGCTCGCCGATGGTGTAGACGACGCCGCCCCCGCGCACCTCGACGGTCACGACCTGCGGCTGCAGGGCCGAGGGAGCGCCACCCCCCTCGAGCTGCGCGGCGCTCGCCAGCCGCCGCTCGGGCGCGGAGAAGTCGCTCGTGACCATGAAGAAGACGAGCAGCAGGAAGACGACGTCGATCAGGCTGGTGAGCGGCAGCCCCTCGCCCTCGCCGACGCCGTGGCTGCGCCGCGGGCGGAACCTCATCCCGCACCTCCGCCCGCGGGCGGGGGCTGCGCGATGTCGTTCGGGTCCACGGTGCCGATGCGCCACTGCCGCACGCCGAGCGCCACCAGCCGCTCGACGAGGCGGTTCAGGTGGGCCGCGGGGAGCGTGCGCTCCGGGCGCACGAGCACGACGATCCCCGACGGGTCGCTCCCGCGGAGCTGCGCCTCCCGGGCGATGAACGCCGAGACGTCGTCGAGGCTCACCGGCGCGGCGTCGACGAGGTAGACCGCCCCGCCGCCCGCGGCCGGCGCGATGTCGACCATGAGATCGGCCGCGCCGGGCTCGGCGTTCGGGTCTCCCGGCTCGCGCGGCAGTTCGATCTCCGTGCGGGCCAGCTCCCCAAACTGGTTGGTGAGCATGAAGAAGATGATGAGCTGCAGCGTCACGTCGATCATCGGCGTGAGGTCCACGCCGAGGACGCGGCGGCGACGCACCCGCGCAAACTTCACGCGCCACCCCCCGCCGCGCCTCCTCCCCCGCCCTCCGCCCCACCCGCCCCACCCGCCCCGCCCACCCCACCCGCT
>CAYMFP010000107.1:0-9508 GCA_964389385.1 uncultured Phycisphaeraceae bacterium
CCGACGGGCGGCCGTCGCCCTTGGGCGTGTCATCCCGGTCGCCGTACTCCGTCCAGCTCGCGTCGTACAGGGCGACCTTCTCGAAGCCCAGGTCCTGGAGCTGCAGGAACGGCAGCGTGCACCGCGTCCCGGTCTGGCAGTAGATCACCACCGTCTTGTCCGGCGTGATCCCGCGCTCGGCGAGCTTCTCCAGCACCACCTCGCGGCTGACGGACCTCTTCGAGTACTGGTCGAGCAGCGACTGCGAGTCGAGCCACACGGCCCCGGGGATGTGCCCGCCGTGCTTCGTCCCCCGCGTGTCCTTCCCGACGAACTCCTCCTCGGTCCGGCAGTCGAAGAAGACGACCTCGTCGTTCCCCAGGTTCCCGAGCACGTCGTCGAGCTGCCAGATCACGCCCGACGCCGGCTTCGCCACGTACCGGCTCGGCGGCAGACGCCGCGGCTCCCGCGAGAGTTCCCGGCCGATCGACGTCCATTCCTCGGTGCCCACGCCCTCGACGAACCGCACGCGGTGCTGCCCGAGCCAGCGCAGGATCACCACCGGCACCGTGCCGTCGGCGTTGCCGGCGAAGTTGCCGTAGATCACCACGTCCTGGTCGCGCTCGAGCCCCGCCTCCGAGAAGATCTTCTCGTACCGCGCCACGTCCGGGAACCCCTGCGCGTTCACGAAGATGGTCTTCTCCGCGACGATCTCGCCGTTCGGCCCGACCTCGTCCGCCGCCGTGCGGAGCCCGGAGCCCGGGATGTTGATCGCGCCCGGGATGTGCCCGGCCTCGTACGCCTTCGCCGACCGCACGTCGATCACGAGCGGGGCGTTCGGCCCGTCGAGTTCCCGGGCCAGCTCCCGCGCCGTGATGAACGTGTGCCAGCCCGTCTCTCCCGCGGCCTCCGCCACCCGCGCCGGGCCGGAGGGCGCGGCAGCCGGCTCCGCGAGAGCGACGGTCCCGGCCGCGACGATCACTCCGAACAACACTGCCACTTGCGAACGCATGCGATCCCTTTCTTCAAACTGCAGGCAGCAAAAACAAAGCTCGCCGGCGACTGGGCCGGCGAGCGCTCCGTTCCGCGTTCGGGGGGGCTGACGTATCAGCCCGGGTGCCGAAGGACGGGGCGCGGCCGGCCGCGTGCACAGCAGCAGCAGCACATGCCCATCACGTCCATCAGCGCGCCGCGCAGCGACTCCACCGCCTCGCCGGAACGGCGGGCTGCGGAGTTCGCGATCTCGGGGGTGCGGCGCTTCACGTGCCATGAACGTAGCACGCTGAAACCGCTTGGCCACCCCGCACGGCCAAGATTTTCCTTGCCCACCCTGCCCCACCCCGCCCCACCTCGCCCACCCCGCACGCCGCCGCGGCGGCGGCGACCACGGCCGAGAACGCGCGGCGGCCGCACGCCCGGGAGCCGCCCGCGTCGCCGGACGCGTCAACGACTCGCCGGCTCGCGCGACAGCTCCTCCAGAGCGGCCGGCCCGACGCCCGTCAGGTCCGCGCCGCTCACGGCCGGCAGCAGCTCCATCGCCACGCCAACCTTCTCGGCGACGCTCCGCAGGCACCGGGCGATGATCCGCGGACCGGCCGCGGACAGGAAGTCCGACGAGGCCGCGCGGAGCGCCGGACCCGGGATCGCGTACCGCACGTACCAGGTCGAGCCGCGCCGCCCCGGACCGATCGTCACGCCGGGCTTGAGCCCGCCGCCTTCGTCGTGCACGATCACCTCGAGCATGATGCGGTCCGGACGCCGCGGGTGCGCCCGCAGGATCGTCCGCGCGTCCGGGTAGAACATCGCCTTGTCCGTCCGCAGCGGCTCTGCGACAGGCCGTCGATCTTCCCTTCGGGAAGACCGACGCCGAGGAAGTACGACGCGACGCTCAGGCTGATGTCGGACGCTTCGCTGCTCATCCGCCGCCTCCGTCCGCGCGGACGGCGATCGACCGCCCGCCACGCCCCCCGCGCTCCGCAGGGTTCAGGGTTCTTCCCCCGCCCCTATCCCTTGCTCCAGTTCCCCGCCCTTCGCCCGCCAAACCGCGACGCCCTCCGCGTCGCCGAGCGCATCGCAGGCGCGCCACAGCGTCACGGCGCACCCACGCGTCCGCACGTGGTCCGCCCCGAGCGTCGCCGCCAGCATCGCGTGCCCCTCCTCCAGAACGGGCACCGCCTCCGCCGCCCGCCCGCGATCGACCAGGCACGCCCCGAGCAGGTGCCGCAACGCTCCCCGCAGCCAATCCCCCTCCGGCAGCGTGCGATCCCCCGTCGCCAGCGCCGCGCGGAACATCGCCTCCGCCTCGTCGGCCCGCCCGACCTCCGCGAGCACCCCCGCGAGCTTCGTCTCCGTCGTCAGCGTGTTCCGGTGCTCCGGGCCCAGCACCGCGCGCTGGCTCTCCAGCACGCGCCGCAGCGCCGCCTCCGCCTCCGCCAGCCGACCCGCGTGCCGCTCGGCCGACGCCAGGTTCCCGAGGATCACCATCGTGTTGAAGTGCTCCGGGCCCCAGACCCGCTCCGCCGCGGCCGCCGCCCGCTCCAGCAGGGGCAACGCCCGCTCGTGCTCGTTCGCGTCCTGGTGCATCGCCGCCAGGTTCGCCAGGCAGGAGATCCACCCGAGCCCGCGGTCGCCCCCCGCCTCCGCCGCGCGCAGCCCCTCCGTGAGCAGCGCGATCGCCTCCGCCGCGCGCCCCTGGTTGTCCAGCGCGAGCGCCAGCCCGTTCAGCGACTCGAGCGTCCGGGTCGCCCCCTCCCCCAGCGTCTTCCGCCGCCCCGCGAGCGCCTCGCGGTAGAGCGCCTCCGCCTCCTCGTGCCGGGAGAGCGCATCCAGCGTGTCCGCCAGCGCCTGCGTCGCCGCGAGCGCGTCCGGGTGATCCGCCGACAGCTCCGCGATCAGCAGCGGCCTCGCCTCGCGCAGCAAGATCTCGGCCTCCTCCGCCCGCCCGAGCGTCGCGAGCACGAGCCCTTGCTCTCCGCGGGCCCGCGCCGCGTCCACCCGGTCCTCCGCGCGCCCCGCCTCGTCGAACAGCTCCGCGGCCCGGCGCAGGTGCTCCTCGGCCGACGACAGCTCCCCGAGCCCCATGTACGTCCGCCCCAGCGTGCGCCGCAGCTGCCCCTCCAGCCGCGGACGCCCGGGGAACGCCCCCGCCACCGTCTCCGACGCCCGGTCCAGGATCGCCCGCACCGGCACGTCCCGTCCGTCGGCCTCGGGAGAGACGCTCCCCAGCAGCTCGTCGTTCAGGAACCCGTTGACCAGCGCCACCTCCTCCGCCCGCCGCTCGGCGATCCGCCGCGACCCCTCCGCCCGCACCAGCCCGACGCCCATGAGCCCGATCCCGAGCAGCAGCCCCAGCCCCGCCACCGAGCCCGCGGCCAGTTCCAGCCGCCTCCGCCGCGCGAAGCGCCCGAACCGGTACCGCCGGCTCGGCGGGCGGGCGAGGATCGGCTCGTTCCCCAGGTACCGCCGCAGGTCCGCCGCCATCTCCGCCGCGCTCGGGTACCGCCGCTCCGGCTCCTTCGCGAGCGCCGTGAGCGCGATCCAGTCCAGCTCGCGCTCCATCTCGCGCACGTCGGCCTCTCCGGCCCCCGCGCCGCGGGCGACTCGGCTCGGACGCGGCGGGTCGACCTCCTGCACGGCCCGCGCGATCTCCACCGGGTCCCCCCGCTCGAGCACCTGCGGATCCACCGGCCCCCGCCCGCACAACGCCTCGTAGAGCAGGCAGCCCAGGCCCCACACGTCCGTCCGGACGTCGATCCCCCGCCCGTCGCCGAGCTGCTCCGGCGCCAGGTACCCGAGCGTCCCGATGATCTCCCCCGTCCGCGTCACCGACCGCCGGCGCCCGCCCGCCTCGCCGGAGCCCGTGCGCCGGGCGACGCTGAAGTCGATCACCTTCGGCGTCGGCTTCCCCCCCTCCTCGGCGACGAGCACGTTCCCCGGCTTCAGGTCGCGGTGGATCACGCCCCGCGTGTGCGCGTGCGCCACGCCCTCGCAGACCGCGAGCAGCAGCTCCGCCCGCTCCCGCGCCGAGAGCCGCCGCTGCCGGCACCACTCCGTCAGCGTCGGCCCGTCCACGACCTCCATCGCCAGGTACGGCCGCCCCTCCTCCGTCACCCCCGCCTCGAGCACCCGCGCCACGTTCGGGTGCCGCATCCGCGCCAACGCCTCGCGCTCGAGGTCGAACCGCGCCCGGGCCTCGGCCGTCACCGCCAGCGCGTGCAGCACCTTGAGCGCCACGTCCCGCTCCAGCGGGGCCGACTGCCGCGCCAGCCACACCGTCCCGCTCCCCCCGCTCCCCAGGCGCCGGATCAGCCGGAACCGCCCGCCGAAGGAGTGGTCCCCGGCCGAGCCCTCGAGCAGCGAGGCGACCACCCCCGGCGTATCGAGCGCATCCCCCCGCGTTCCCTCGTGCTCGAGCAGGGCCCGGAGGTCGTCCCCCAGGTTCTCCGCGTCCGCCTCCCGCAGCACGGCCGCGTACCCGCTCCCCGCCGACGAGCGGGCCCGCTCGAAGAGGTCGAACAGCCGCTGGTGCCGATCCTGCTCCGTCACGCCGGCCTCCCAACGGGCCCATCGGGGTTCACGCCCCCGGCCCGCCCGCCGCCCCATCCCCACGTGCGCCGTCCGACAGCGCCCGCCGCAGCCACGCCCGCGCGAACGCCCAATCGGATTCCACCGTCCGGGTGCTCACCCCGAGCACCGGCGCGATCTCCGCGGCCGAGAGCCCCCCGAAGAAACGCAGCTCCACCACCCGCGCCTGCCGCTCGTGCAGCTCCTCCAGCCGCGCCAGGGCCTCCTCGAGCGCCAGCACGTCGATCGTGCCCCACGTCCCGACGCCGCCGCGGCGGTCCCCCGATCCGTCGGACGCCGGCTCGGCCGCCTCGATGCAGACCCGGTCCCGGTCGCCGCCCCGCTTCAGGGCGTTCCGGCGCCGCGCATGATCCACCAGCACCTGCCGCATCACCCGCGCGGCCGCGGAGAGCAGCGCCCCCTCGTCGACGAAGCCCCCGCCCGACTTCTTGATCCGCAGCACCGCCTCGTGGGCCAGCGCCGTCGTCTGCAGCGTGTGCCCCCGCCGCTCCCGCCGGAGCTGCGAGGCCGCCAGCCGCCGGACCTCGGCATACACACGCGGATCCGCGATCGTCGGACGCTCGACCAAAGCCGCTCTCTCCCGCACCGTGCGGGAGGACGACACACCCGCGCTCGGCTCCTTCACACTCCCGGAAATCGAGGGGTCTGTCAAGGCCGGTGCGCAAGCGCCGCGCAGGGTGTCACGGCCGCGGTCCGAGAAACCGACTCGGCACCACCATGCGGAGGCTCCCCGATCGGGGGCGGACGATGATCTGCTGCGCCGTGATCTGCAGGCGGACCCGCTCGTCCCAGAGCGTCCGGAGCAGGCGGTCGTCGTCGGCGCCGATCTCCGAGTCCGCCTCGCACAACTCCGTGAGGCGGTCGAACCGCCCGCACGAGGTCCGGGCGAGTTCGTCGGCGCCCTGGGCGCTCGGGCGCACCGCCGGTAGTCGTTCGTGACCACCAACGCCCGCCCGGGCGTCCCCCACCGCCGCTCGGCGCCCGGCACTCCGCCGCGCTTCTCGAGCACCACGCGCTCCCCGTTCTCGGACCCGACGACCGCGAGCAGGCACGGGCTCATCAGCCGCGCCCGCGTCAGACGCTCGACCGCGTCGCGGAAGCCCCGCGCGTCCTCGAGCACGCGGCGGATCGCGAGCATGACGGGGTACCCGGCCCACGTCCGCCAGGCCCCGCTCTTCGGCGCACCGCCGTCGAAGACGGCGTTGAGCGAGACCCCGAAGGCGCCGCCGGGGCGCGGGCCGCTCATCCCCGTCACCACGCCGATCGCGCCCGGCCATCCGGCGTTCGCCAGGCGCAGGCGCCCCCGCCGCTCGTAGCGGACGACCACGGAGGCGCGGGCGAGCAGATCCTCCGGCCACCAGTCCATGTTGCGCGCGAGCACCGGGCCCTCCGGCGTCTCCAGCACCGCGCACGAGCAGGCGAGGAAGTTCATCACGAGGTCGTAGCTGGCGCCGGCGAGGAGCAGCTCGCGCCGGGTGGCGCCCACGGCCGGAGCGATCGCCCTCGCTTCGGCGTCCCACCGTCCGCGTGTGCGGGCCCGGAGGAAGTCCGCTGCGCGCCGCACGCGCGGGTCGTCCGGACGCAGGCCCCCGGGCATCCGCTCGCGCATCCCGCGGAGCAGGCGCACGCCCTCCCGCCGCAGATCGCCCGGGAACGCGTCGGCCTGCAGCGCGAGATCGCGGCCGATGTCCAACGTCACCGTCGGCGCCCCGATCGCTCCGGGCATAGGCATCCTCCCAAGCAGCGCCCTTCGTCTCCCTCGCCACTCACCGCGTTCGACGCTCTCCTCCGCTGCCGCTCACGGAATTCCGCCGTCCGGAAAGATGGCCGTGATCGGCCTCGGCGGATCGCGCTCGTCGATGACCCGGATCGGAAGACCGGCCCCTTCTCCGAAACGTCGGATCTCCTGGGGGACGGCCGCGCCGAACCAGCGGGTGCAGGTGGCGGCCAGAATACGCCCGCCGCCCCGCGTCCGGATCACGAGCTGGGCGACGGCCTCGTCTTCGCCGGCGCGGAGGACCACCGGCACCCATTCCAGCGCGACGATCTCCTCCGCCGGCGCCTCTGCGCGCATCCGCGGCAGTTCGAGCCGTCCGTCCGCCAGCCGCAGCACCGGCGGCTTCGTCCGGCGCGACGCCACATGCCCGAACAGACACGCGGCGGCCACGACGCCAGCCACCGGCGCCGCCACGCCCGCCGCCACCAGGCCGGCCTTGACCCCCTCGAGCGCCCCCAGAGCGAACGCCACGCAGACGAGCCCGAGTCCGAACGCCACGCACGCAAACACATGCCCCACGCGCACGGACCGCCTCCGCCCGAGCACCACGGCCTCGCCGTCGCGGAAGCACTCCAGCTCGGGCACGTGCACGACGCGCGGCCACTCCCGGCACGGATCGGGAAGCAGGGCGCTCGCCTCAGGAACGCGCGGAGACTCTCCCTGCGCAGGGCCCATGCCCCCTCCGCAACGCCTCGGGCCGCCGGCGAACCGGGCTCAGATCCCCAGCACCTTCGCCATCGCCCTGCCCATGTCGGCCGGGGACAGGGCGACTTCGGCCCCCGCGGCCCGGAGCGCCTCGATCTTGCTCTCGGCCGTGCCGCTCGGCTTCCCGCCGGCGCCGCCCGCGGAGATGATCGCACCGGCGTGCCCCATCCGCTTGCCGGGGGGGGCCGTGCGCCCCGCGATGAACGCCGCCACGGGCTTCTTCACGTGCTCGCGGATGTACGCCGCGGCGTGCTCCTCGTCCTCGCCGCCGATCTCGCCGATCATCAGGATGCCGTCGGTGTCCGGGTCGGCCTCGAAGAGCTTGATGCAGTCGATGTGGTTCAGCCCGCGCACCGGGTCGCCGCCGATCCCCACGCACGTCGACTGCGCGATCCCCAGGTTCGACGTCTGCCAGACCGCCTCGTACGTCAGCGTGCCCGAGCGGCTGACGATGCCGACGGCCTTGCCCGTCGTGCACTTCGCTTCGGAGCGGTGCGTGTGGATGTACCCGGGCATGATCCCGATCTTGCACCCCGCGTTCGTGTACTTGGAGGCGGCGGTGCCCTCGCCCGTCTTCGGGCCGGGCGTGATGACGCCCGGGCAGTTCGGGCCGATCAGCGTGAAGAGCTGCTCGTTCGGGTGCACGTCCGCCCCGCGGGCGGCGTAGTTCCGCTCGTCGATCATCCGCCGCACCCGCACCATGTCCTGCACCGGCACCCCCTCGGTGATGCAGCAGATCAGGCGGATGCCCGCGTCCATCGCCTCGAGGATCGCGTCGGCCGCGAACGGCGGCGGGACGAAGATCATCGTCGCCTCAGCCCCCGTCGCCTCCACGGCCGCCTTCACCGTGTCGAAGATCGGCAGCCCGTTCGGGTCCTTCTGCCCGCCCTTGCTCGGCGTGACGCCCCCCACCATCCTGGTCCCGTACTCGAAGCACCCCTTCGTGTGCACCGCGCCGAACGAGCCGGTGATGCCCTGGCAGATGACCTTGGTGTCGGCGTTCACGAGGATGGCCATGCGCAGATACCTCTCGAGACCTCGTTCGGGTTGGCGAGTCCGCCCCGGCCGGTGGAGCGGGGCAGGACGGAGAGGGTAGCCCCCTCTCCGCGGTAGCAGAAGCCGCCCGCACCCCCGGACGACGCCCCGGCCGCCGAACCGAACCCGCACCCGGCCGCGGGAGGGGGGACACCGCCGCGGCCTCCGCCCGCCACGCCCCCCGCAAACGCCCGCCGTTCCGCGACTTGCGCAGGCGTTCGATCGGGCCCCCCGCATCCCGCGAGCCGAGGCCGCGAGTTCCCCCGCGCCTCCACGCCCGAACCGCCGACGCCGGAACACCGCTCGGCGCCGCCCGTTCCGCCAATCTTCCGCGGATTTCCCGTAGGGTTGACACCCCAACCCCCGTTTGGAGTAAGATCGCGACGCTCGTCGGACGCAGTACATCCCTACACGCACCTACCACGCCCTTCCTCCGCGTCCCGCACGCGCTCGAACCCGGGGCGGCAGGAGTGGGCAGACTCGGGTGCGGAGCCGCTGGAGAAGTCCCGTGCAGGCCGCCACCGCCCGTTCCGCCGCTCCCGACGCCCAATCCCCTTCCCCTGCTCCCAACCCCCCCGAGGCCGCGGCCCCCGAGATCGATCCCGCCGCTCTCCTCGACTGCCTGGTCGCCCTCAAGAAGGGCGATTTTTCCGTCCGCCTGCCCGTTTACTGGACCGGGACCGCGGGCAAGATCGCCGACACGCTCAACGAGGTGATCGAGCAGAACGCCAAGCTCGCGGCCGAGCTGGAGCGGATCAGCGTCGCGGTCGGCAAGGAGGGGCAGATCAGCCACCGCGTCTCCCTCGGCGGCGTCGGCGGATCCTGGGCCTCGCTCGAGCGGAACGTCAACACGCTGATCGACGACCTCGTCCGCCCGACGATGGAGATGTCCCGCGTCATCGGCGCGGTCGCGAACGGCGACCTGTCGCAGTCGGTGGCCCTGGACGTCGACGGCCGCCCGCTGCAGGGGCAGTTCCTGCGCGCCGCACGGACCGTCGACAGCATGGTCGAACAGCTCAACACCTTCGCGAGCGAGGTCATCCGCGTGGCCCGCGAGGTCGGCACCGAGGGCAAGCTCGGCGGACAGGCCCAGGTCAAGGGCGTCGCCGGCACGTGGAAGGACCTGACCGACAACGTCAACCTCATGGCGAGCAACCTGACGAGCCAGGTCCGCAACATCGCCGAGGTGACGACGGCCGTCGCCAAGGGCGACCTGTCGAAGAAGATCACCGTCGACGTCAAGGGCGAGATCCTCGACCTCAAGAACACCATCAACACGATGGTCGACCAGCTCTCGTCCTTCGCCTCCGAGGTGACCCGCGTCGCCCGCGAGGTCGGCACCGAGGGCAAGCTCGGCGGGCAGGCCCAGGTCAAGGGCGTCGCCGGCACCTGGAAGGACCTGACCGACAACGTGAACCTCATGGGCGG
>CAYMFP010000108.1:0-8513 GCA_964389385.1 uncultured Phycisphaeraceae bacterium
ATGACAAGGAAGAGGTCCCGAGTTCGAGTCTCGGATCGCCCACTTTCACAAGCCCCCGCACCGCGGGGGCTTGTGTGTTTTTGGGGGTGGTGAGGAGGACGGGGAGAAGCCTACAGCCGCGGGTCGACGGGTTCGGACTCCAGGGCGAGGACGCCGAAGACGCATTCGTGGACGCGGCGGAGGGGCTCGCGGCGGACGAAGCGGTCGAGGGCTTCCAGGCCCAGGGCGAACTCGCGGAGGGCGAGGGCGCGCTTGGCGCCGAGGTGGCGGCGGCGGAGGCGGGTGAGGTTCTCGGGGAGGAGGTACTCGGGGCCGTAGATGATGCGGAGGTACTCCGGGCCCCGGCACTTGACGGCGGGCTGGAGGAGGCCCTTGGGGCCGCGTTCGATGAAGCTCAGGGGCTTGACGACCATGCCCTCGCCGCCGCGGGCGGTGAGGTCCTCCCACCAGACGGTGGCCTCGGCGGTGCTGGCGTCGTCCGCGAGGGTGACGGTGCGGTAGGCGGTGGCGAGGAAGAGCGGGTCGTGCGGGGCGAGGCGGGCGAGGGTGGCCATGTGCCACTCGTGGTCGCGGTCGGTGTGGACCTTGCCCTCGCTGGCGAGGAGGTGGAAGGGGGCGAGGCGGAGGTCGTCGAGCGAGGTGACGGGCCAGCAGTAGCGGCGGTAGGCGGCGGTGTAGCGGTCCGCGGCCTCGGCGCGGGCGGCGAGGCGGCTGGTGAGGTCGGGGAGCGCGGGGTCTTCGCCGAGGCGGGCGGAGGCGCGGGCGAGTTCGGCGCCGGCGGCGGCGAGGGCGGCGCGGCTGGCCGAGCCGACGGGGGCGTACTGGTCGCGGATGAGGGTCTGGGCCTTGGCGGACCAGGGCATGAGTTCGCAGTCGAGGCAGAGCCAGGACGTGTCGAGCTCGTCCCAGAGGCCGGCGGCGGTGGCGGCGGTGCGGAGGCGATCCAGGAGGGCGGCTTCGAGGTCGAGGTCGTCGAAGAAGCGGCGGCCGGTGCGGGTGTAGACGATGCCGGCTTCCCCTGTGTCCACTCCGAAGCGGGCGCGGGCGGCGTCGGCGTCGCGGCAGACGATGGCGACGGCCCGGGAGCCCATGTGCTTCTCTTCGCAGACGCACCGGTCGACGCCGTTGTCGCGGTAGTAGGCGAAGGCTTCGGCGGGGTGCTCGAGCAGCCCTTCGCGTTCGGTCGTCTCGCTCGGGCTCATCGTGGGCGGGAGGTAGACGAGCCAGCGGGGGTCGGCGGCGAAGCGGGACATGACCTCGAGCGCGGCCGCGGCGTTGCCCTCGCGGACGATGACGCTGCGCTGGAGGGCGGTCTGGATGATGAGCTTGCCCTGCCCCACCCCCTGCCTGCTCCCATCCTCCCCGTTCTCGCTCTCCGCTCCGCCGGCGTTCACCACGCCCGCGGCGACGTCGGCGAGGTCGAGCATGTCGTCGTGAAGCTGCTGGGCGGAGAGGTCGGCTGTTCCCGATTCGGTCCGCAGGAAGGGGCGCATCGGCTCGGCGTAGGTCTCGGCGGCGGGGACGCTGACGATCTCGCGCTCGGGCCAGCGCAGGGCGCTGAGCTTGCCGCCGAAGACGCAGCCGGTGTCGAGGCAGATGGTGTTGTTGAGCCAGTCGGCCTCGGGCGTGGGCGTGTGCCCGTAGGCGACGGCGGCGCGGCCGCGGTACTCGGCGGCCCAGTCGTGGCGGACCGGCAGGCCGAACTCGTCGGTCTCGCCGGTGGTCTCGCCGTAGAGGCAGAACTCGCGGACGGCGCCGGAGCCCCTGCCCTGCATGTCCTCACGGAGCCCGGCGTGGGCAACGACGAGGCGGCCGTCGTCCAGGACGTAGTGGCTCACCAGGCCGTCGATGAACGTGCGGACGTCGGCGAGGAACTCCGGCGGCTCGCCCTCGAGCTGAGCGAGGGTCTCGGCGAGGCCGTGGGCGATCTTGACGTTCTTGCCGCTGAGCTTGCGGAGGAGCTTGACGTCGTGGTTGCCGGGGACGCAGAGGGCGCGGCCCTCGGCGACGGCGCGCATGACGAGGCGGAGGACGGCGGGGGAGTCCGGGCCGCGGTCGACGAGGTCGCCGAGGAAGATGAGCTTGCGGGGCGGCGTGGCTTCCATCTGGCCGTTGCTGCCAGTCGCAGCGTCCGCGTCGGCGATGGTCGGTTCGGCAGCCGATGCGGGCTGCGCGGGCGGCACCAGCGACCAATCCCCGCGTGGCCTGCTCTCGTTCCGCTCGATCGTCCAGCCGAGCTTCTCGATCAGGGCGCAGAGTTCGTCGAAGCAGCCGTGGACGTCGCCGATGATGTCGAACGGGCCGTGCTCGTGCTTGCGGTTGTTCCAGAGGGGCGTGCGGGTGACCTGCGCGGCCTCGACCTCCTCGGGCGAGCGGAGGACCCAGACGTGGCGGAAGCCCTCGCGCCTCAGGTTGCGCAGGTGCCGGCGCAGGGCCGAGCGCTGGGAGCGGACGACGTGCGGGCCGAACTGCCGGTCGGGGCGCTCGGCGTTGCGGTCGTGGCAGAGGCGTTCGGGCAGGTCGAGGACGATCGCGACGGGCAGGCAGTGGTAGCGGCGGGCGAGGGCGACGTACTCGCGGCGGTCCTCGGGACGGACGTTGGTGGCGTCGATCGCGGTGAGCAGGCCGTTCTTGAGCCGCTTGGCCGCGAGGTAGCGGAGGACGTCGAAGGCGTCGTCGGTGGCGGCCTGGTTGTTCTCGTCGTCGGAGACGAGGCCGCGGCAGTAATCGGACGAGATGATCTCGGTGGGCTTGAAGTGCCGGCGCGCGAACGTGGACTTGCCGGAGCCGGAGCAGCCGACGAGGACGACGAGGGAGAGTTCGGGGAGGTCGATGGTCATGGGCTACTCGCCGAACACCAGCGCGATCACCGGCGGCTTGCCTGCCTCGATGCGGCGGAAGTTCACGAACGCGGAGCACTCGACAATCGCCTCGGCGATGCGGGGCTGGCGGAGCTTGAGATCGAGGTAGCCGTCGATGCGCAGGGCGAGCACCTCGCCGGGCCGGAGCGTGAAGCTGCGCACCCCGTCGTCCCGGTCAAGGTCGGTCATGCAGTCGATCCAGGCGTCCATGTTGCGGCCGTAGAAGTCCGGAAAGCCGAAGACACGCTGGCATTCGTCGTGAAACGAGGCCCAGTCGTGGACGCGGCTGGCGTCGATGACGAGCGTCATGGGCGCGTTCATTCGGTGTCCTCGAGAACCGCCATCTGCGTCGGCGAGCCTCGTTCGGTGTCTTCCGGGCCGACGGGTGCGAAGCGGGCGGTGTAGCCGTGGGCGGAGGCGACGCGTTCGGCCCAGGCGCGGAACTCGGCGCGGGTCCATTCGAAGCGGTGGTCGCGGTGGCGAAACTTCCCGGCCGGCAGGCTCTCCCAGACGCTGTTGTACTCGCGGTTGGGCGTGGTGATGACGACGGTGCGCGGGCGGGCGAACTCGAAGACGGCTCGTTCCATGGCGCGGAGGCGCGGCGGGTCGAGGTGCTCGATGACCTCGACCAGAGCGGCCGCGTCGAAGGGCTCGCCGTTCGGGCGGAGGCGGGCGTCGCGGTACATCAGGCTGCCGTGCAGGAGCGTGAGGCGGGCCCGCTGGCGCTCGGGCATGCGGTCGAGGCGGAGGCGTTCGGCGGCCTTCTCCAGTGAGCGCAGCGAGACGTCCATGCCGACGATCCGGGTGAACTGCTTCTCGGCCAGCAGGTCGCGGAGGAGCGTGCCCTCGCCGCAGCCGAGGTCGAGGACGCTGGCGGCGCCGTTGGCCTTGAGGGCTTCGAGGACGGCCGTCATCCGCTGGCGGTTGAGAGAAATGGGTCGCTCGACCGTCTCTTCCTCGGCATCCTGCTCGGCCGCGGCGGCATCGGGATCTGCCCCCACCCCCGCCTCGGCCTCGGCGGCGAGGCGGGCGAGGGCGTCGCGGGTGAGGCTGATGCGCCGCTTGAGGTAGCGGTGGGCGATGAGTTCGCGGTCCGGGTGGCTCGGCAGCCAGTCCTGCCCGCGGGCGAGGAGCTTCTCGACCTCCTCCGGGCCGACGAAGTAGTGCTTCTCGTCGTCGAGGACGGGGATGAGGACGTAGAGGTGGCGGAGCAGGTCGCGGACGGGGAGCGTGTGCTCCAGCGTCAGCGTCCCGCAGCGCCCCACCCCACCCCCATCATCCCCTGCCCAGTCCGGGAACTGCTCGTCGAGCGGGTGGGTCTCCAGCCGGACCGTGTAGCCCAGCGGGGCGAAGAGGCGGGTGAGCAGTTCCTCGCCGCGCGGGCCGCCGACGGGGACGACGGCGACCGTCGCCCGCAGGGGGAGGGGCCGGTCGACGAGTTCCTGGCGTTCCTTGCTGCGGCCGTTCATGGCCGTGCCGAAGAGCTCGGCGATCGCGACGCTCATGAAGGACGAGGCGACGTAGGGGCGGTCGTTCACGTACTGGTCGAGCGTCCCACCCCCGCCGCCCCATCCGCTGCCACCCGGTCGCCCCTTGCCGCGGACGAGGCCGACGGGGTCGACGTCGAGCAGCACGGCCGCGCGGCAGCGGTCGTTATCGGCCTCGGGGTAGAAGACGTGGGCCTTCCCGAAGGACATGCCGAACGTCTGGGCCCGGACCGGGTTCTTGTGGAGCAGGTAGCCCAGGTCCGTGGCCGGCGGGCCGCCGGGCGTGCGCGTTGTTTCGATGGTGAGGAGCATCCCAACCGTTCCGCCGGGCGGCGGCGCCGCCGGGAACGGGGCAAGGTACCGTCCGCCGGCTTGCGGGGCAAAGCGCCGGCGGCTCGGTCGTGGTGGTCGGGCGAGTGCCGGCGGCGCAGCGGTGGGGGATTGGGCTTCGAGAACGCCGCGGCCGGCCGTGCGGTATCGGACGCGGCGTTCAAAGTCGGCCGCGGCGTGCGGCGGGGCTTATGGCGAACGCGGCGATGGGGCGGAGGGGGCCGAGATGCGCAGCGAGCACAGGGGCTTGTGGCGTTTGGTGTCGGCGAGGATCTCCGCGATGGTGGTGCTCGCGAAGGCGTGCTCGAGGTGGGCGATGGCGTCGTCGACGCGGCGGTGAAGGGCGCAGAGTTCCGTGCCGTGCTCGGCGAGGCCGAGGGGGCAGCGGGTGATGCGTTCGACGGGGTCGACGGCGTTGATGACGTCGAGCACGGTGAGGGCGCCGGGGTCGCGGTCGAGGATCCAGCCGCCCCCGACGCCGCGCTGCCCGCGGACGATCTCGGCCCGGGCGAGCATCTGGAGGACTTTGGCGAGGTAGCCGGGGCTGGCCCGGGTGCCGGCGGCGATCTGCTGGGTCGTGTGCGGCTGAGAGCGGCGTTCGGCGAGCCAGACGGCGGCCCGCAGGGCGTACTCGGCGGCGTCGGAGAGGAGTCGCATGCGTCTGCTCCGGAAAAGTGCGGCCGGGGGATTGATCGGCCGTCGGGAGGGTCCAATCCTTTCTCATATCGATCTTGTGGACAAGCATGTCGACAAGATGGATTTATCGGTCCACGGGTCAGGCGAACCGGAAGGGTCAAGCCATGAGCATCGACGTCAGGACAACGGTCGGGCAGCTTGTCGCGGAGCGGCCGGCGGTCGCGCGGGTGTTCGAGAGCGTCGGGATCGACTACTGCTGCGGCGGCAAGGTGGCGCTCGAGGACGCGTGCCGGGCGAAGGGTCTGGATGCGCACACGGTGGCGGTGCTGCTCGAGGCGCAGGGCGCGACGTCCGGCGGGGCCCGCGCGGAGGTGAACGTCACGTCCATGGGGCTCGGGGAGCTGTGCGAGCACATCCGGCGGACGCACCACGACTACCTGCGGGAGGAGCTGCCGCGGATCGACGAGCTGACGCGGCGGGTCGAGCAGGCGCACGGGCAGGACGATCCGCGGCTCGGGCAGCTGCGCCGCATCTTCCTGGGCTTCGCCGATGAACTGATGGTGCACACGGAGAAGGAGGAGCGCGTGCTCTTCCCGCTCATCGCCCGCCTGGAGGCGGGGGAGCGTCCGTCGGGATCGGTGGCGGCGCCGATCGCGGAGCTGGAGGCCGAACACGCCGAGGCCGGGGCGGCGCTGGCGCAGATGCGGAGCCTGACGGACGGGTACGCGTGCCCGCCGGGGGCGTGCAACACGTACCGGGCGATGCTGGATGCGCTGCGGACGCTGGAGCAGGACATGCACCGCCACGTGCACAAGGAGAACAGCGTGCTGTTCCCGCGTGCGGCGGCGGTCGCGGCGGGGGCGGCGGTTCCCGCCTGATTCGACGAGGAGGACGCCGTGCCCGTGCAGCTCGGAACGCCCGGTCAGCCGGGCTTCGATCGGCCGATCGATCTGATGATGGACTGCCACCGGCGGATCGAGCACTTCCTCGGGGTGCTCGGGAAGGTGGTGGAGGCGCGGCGGGGAGGGCCGTTGGACGACGAGCACCGGCGGGCGATCCTCGCGGCGCTGGAGTACTTCCGGGTGGCCGCGCCGCGGCACACGGAGGATGAGGAGCACTCGCTCTTCCCGCGGATGCGCGGGTCGTCGGATCCGGCGGTCCGGGAGGCGCTCGAGCGGATCGAGGCGTTGGAGGCGGATCACCGCCGGGCCGAGGAGGGGCATGCGCGGGTGGATGAACTCGGGCGTGCGTGGATCGCGGAGGACGGGCTGGCGCCGGAGCGGCTCGCGGAACTCTCGCGGCTGCTGGACGAGCTTCGCGAGAGCTACGCGCGGCACATCGAGGTCGAGGACACGCTCGTCTTCCCGCTGGCCGAGCGGTGCCTGAACGCGGCGGAGCTGAGCGAGGTCGGGAGCGAGATGCGCAGGCGGCGGGGTCGGTAGCACCGTGCCGATAAAGGCCGCCGGGGAGAGGTGTGGTGGGGGGGTGGGGGGGCGAGGAGTGGGGGAGGTCGGGGTGTGGTCGGCAAGGGCTGCGGGTGGAATTGCTGCCCGGCGAGAAAAAGTTCTGTCCTGCTGCACGAATGCTTGCTTCTCGGCCGAATACAGGTATTGTTGACAAGCAGGCAATCTTGTCGGATTCGCCGATGAACTCCCAGACGACCGAATACGCTCTTCGAGCAGTCGTGTACCTCGCCGGTCGGGGCGAGGGGGCCGCGGCCGCCCGGCAGATCGCGGAAGCGACGGGGATCCCGCGGAGCTACCTGAGCAAGCTGCTGGGATCGCTGGTCCAGGGCGGGATCCTGGAGGCGCGGCGGGGCATCGGTGGGGGCTTCACCTTGGCACGGGATCCGGCGGCCCTAACCGCCCTGGAAGTCGTGCGTTGCGTGGGGACGGGCGGCGTCCGCTCCGAGGGGGGCGGGTCGGAACGGGCCGGGGACGAGGGGTGCCGCGTGGTGCGTCGTCTGCTGGGGTCGGCGTCGCGCCGCCTGGAACTGGAGTTGGAGGCGACGACGATCGCGGCCCTGAGCCGGCCGGGCGAGAGCCTGGGGGCCGGGGAGCGATCGGGCCGTTCTTCTGCGTTGATAGATGACTAGTTGATCATAAAGACAGCAAGGCCCCGGGCCTGAATCGGTCCGAGGGAGGCAGGCATGGACCGTGAGGAGTACAGCGCAGCGCCCGTTCTCGACGCCCCCGCGGCGGTGCCCGCCTCTCCGGAGGCGCCCGAGCGGGGGCCTGCGGCGGAGGCGAGGTTGGAGAGGGGGGCGGGGGGAGAAGCGGGGGAGCCTTCCAAGAGGCGGGAGGCGATGGCGCTGCTGATCGCGGGGACGACGACGGCGGCGGTGGGGCTCGTGGCCGCGAGCGGGTGGTGGATCATCCTGAACGTGGTGCGGTGGAACAGCCCGGCGTGGAACGCGGCGGTGGCGGCGTCGGCGCCGGCGGGGGACTACACGCCGGTGGCGTTCGACGCGGCGGGCGCGGCGCGGGGGGCGACGGTCTACGCGTCGAGCTGCATGGCGTGCCACGGAGCGGAGGGGGCGGGGGTTCCGGGGCTCGGGAAGCCGCTGGCGGCGACGGCGTTCATCCGCGGGCTGGACGACGCGGCGCTCGCGACGTTCATCAGGGTCGGGCGGGGGATGGACGACCCGGCGAACACGACGGGGATGCCGATGCCGCCGAAGGGGGGCAACCCGGCGATCACCGACGGGCAGATCGACGACCTGGTGGCGTATCTCCGGAGCCTGGACCCGGCGAACCGGGGCGTGGGTGCGGCGGGGGAGACGGCGGCGACGGGCGCAGCGGCGCCGGCGGTCGCGGCTGCAGAGCCGGCGCCGGGGGGCGCTGCGCCCGCGATGCTCGGCGCGAGCGGCGGCGGGCTGGACGCGGCGGCGATCTCGCGGGGCGCGGAGCTGTACGCGATGGCGTGCGCGGCGTGCCACGCGGCGGACGCCTCGGGGGTGCCGGGGCTGGGCAAGGCGTTGAAGGGGAGCGCGTTCGTCGCGTCGCTGGATGCCGATGGGCTGGCCCGGTTCATCAAGCAGGGGCGGACGGCGTGGGACGAGGCGAACACGACCGGGCTGGACATGCCGCCCAAGGGCGGGAATCCGGCGTTGACGGACGAGAAGCTGCGGGACCTCGCCGAGCTCCTGCTGAGCCTGACCGGGGCCGCGGGGGCGGAGCCGGGCGTCGAGCCGGGTTCC
>CAYMFP010000108.1:8523-9410 GCA_964389385.1 uncultured Phycisphaeraceae bacterium
GGGGCGGATGGAGTGGGTGAGGTGGATGGGGTGGGGGCGCTCGACCCCGCGGCGATCGCTCGGGGGACGCAGGTGTACGCGGCGAGCTGCATGGCGTGCCACGGGGCGGAGGGGGCGGGGATCCCGAACTTCGGCAAGGCGCTGGCGGGGACGGAGTTCGTCGCGTCGCGGAGCGACGGGGAGCTGCTGGCGTTCATCAAGCAGGGGCGTCCCTCGTGGGACGCGGAGAACACGACGGGGATCGACATGCCGCCCAAGGGCGGGAACCCGGCGGTGACGGACGAGCAGCTGCGCGACGTGATCGCGTACCTGCGGAGCCTGAAGGACTGAGGCCGAGCGCCGGGGCGGCCGCAGGGCGGCGCCGGCGAACCACAAGGAAAGGGCGAACGAGATGACCCGCAGAGATGGAATCGTGTCCGCAGTCGCGATCGCGGCGGCCGCCGGTGCGGCGCTGGGGGCCGCGCAGCCGAAGGGCGGGGCGGCGAACCTGTCGGAGGTGCAGAAGGTCGCGGCGCAGCGCGGGCTGACGGTGGACGACCTGCTCGCGGCGGCGAAGACGTACACGCCGAGCGGGCGGCACGACGAGTACCTGATCTTCGCGTCGGGGGGGCACAGCGGGCAGGTGTTCGTGATCGGCGTGCCCTCGATGCGGCTGCTGCGCGAGATCGCGGTGTTCACGCCGGAGTCCTGGCAGGGGTACGGGTACCCCGTCGGCGAGAGCATCCTGGAGGCGGGGGACGTCGATGGGGGGAACGTGCGGTGGGGCGACACGCACCACCCGGCGCTGTCGGAGACGGCGGGCGACTACGACGGGCAGTGGCTCTTCGTGAACGACAAGGCGCACGCGCGGGTCGCGGTGATCGACCTGCGGGACTTCGAGACGAAGC
>CAYMFP010000109.1:0-9361 GCA_964389385.1 uncultured Phycisphaeraceae bacterium
CGCCGCCCATCCCGCCCCCGGCGCCGACCACCCGCAGCGCGGCCGCGACGTTGACCGTCCCGCCGCGCCGGTCCGTCACCCGCCGCCGCCAGGCGACGCCCCCGTCTCCGTCCGCCTCCGCCGCGTCCGTCTCCGGCCCCGGCTGGCACGTGAACGCCACGAGCCGCGAGCCGGCCTCCACCGTCCCGCGCAGCACCGACCACGACGAACGGAACCGGCCCCCGGCCGCGACCGTCTTCGTCTCGAGCAGCTCGGCGCCGTCGTCCGTCTCGTACCGGCACTCCAGCCGGTCGGGACGCCACGCCCGCTCCGTCTGCCGCAGCGGCGTCTCGCGCCCGTCCTCGCGCACGAGCGCCACGCCGAAGAGCGGGGCGACCGTCAGGTCGTGCAGCATCGCCTCGTCCCAGAACCCGGGCGCGTGCAGCCAGACCGGGAACGGCGGCGCGAACAGGCTCCCGTCCCCGCCCGAGAGGTACCACTTGTCCTTCCGGGCGAGCCGGGCCAGCCGGTGCTCCATCGGGGCGGGTCCGGGCCGGGCGTCCGCCGCGGGCGTCACGGTCGTTGTCTTCGCGAGCGTCGTCACAGTGCGTCCCCCTCGCCGTCACGGGTTCCCGCCGACACCGGGCCCTCCGGGGGCCGCGGCTGCCGGGCGTCCGGCGTTTCCAGTACGCGATACCGAACTTCGTGCACCACCTGCTCACCGCCGTACCCGCCCAGCACCGCCAGCCGATCCACCACCGCCCCCGGCCGCGGGTCCTTCGCCCACAGCACGGCGCGCCCGTCCAGCAGCGCCCACACCCGCCCGCCGCGCCGCGAGAGCTGGAGCGTGTGCCGCCCCGGCGTCACCACCCGAGCGCTGTCCCCCGCCTCCGCGCCGAACAGCCGCAGGCGCGTCCGCGTGTTCCCGTACCCCCCGACGAACGCCACGTAATCGTGCAGCGCCCCCATCCGCCCCTGCCCCTCGACGAACGCCCCGAGGATCAGGTCCTGCCGCCCCTCGACGACCGCGAGCAGGTCGAAGTCCCCCGCGGCCAGGCCCTCGACCCACACCGGCGACTCCCCCCCGCCCGCGTGGCGCAGCGCGCCGCCCTCCAGACGCCACCCCGCGCCCGAGCGCAGGCGATCGTCCCCCGGCAGCAGCACGGCGTCGGCGTCCTCGGCCGCCAGCTCCTCGGGCGGCTCGCCCGGCATCGGCGCCGTCCCCGACCGCTCCAGCATCCGCGCGTAGAACGGGCGGTACGGCTCGAACATCGAGCGCACGCCCCCGTCCGTCCCGTGCGCCTCGATCGAGACGCCGACCTCGCGCCCCGCCCCCCGCCAGAACCACCCCTCCGGCGCCCAGTTCGCGACCGAGAACTCCACGCGCGTGACCGCGCGTCCCCGCGTGCTCCCGCCCGCCTCCTCCCGGCTCGCCGCCCAGCGGAACCCGCGCATCGGCGCGAACCCGTCGCGCACGCGCGGCGGCTCGCCGTTCAGCACGTCGAACCCCATCCCGCCCCCGCCGAAGACCCCGTCCCCCTCCCCGTCCAGCACCACGCGCACCCGCGCCGCGTCGCCCTCGATCGTGACCAGCCCGAAGTACGCCTCCTCGTCGTGCCCGTGCCGGTACGAGACGCGGTACTCCGGCGCGTCGATCACCCCCGTCTCCGGGATCGCCGCCCACTCCGCCGCCCCCCCGTCGATCGCCGCCGTGAGCGGCCACACGAACGGCTCGGCCGGGACGAGCGGCGCCGGGTCCGCCCCGTCCGGCAGCCCGTCCCCGTCCGAGTCCGCCCGCCGCGGGTCGGGGCGCACGAACGTCTGCGCCGGCTTGAGCGCCGACGCCTGCAGCGGCGCCGGCGCCCACGTGCTCAGCATCGCCTTCTCGAAATCGTTCATCGCCCCGTCGGTCGCCGGCGTCCCGGGGCTCGAGCCGAAGCGCTTCTCGTCCAGCGGCAGCCGCGGGTCGTCGTCCGGGAACCCGTCCCCGTCCGCGTCGCGCACCGTCACCACCTCGCCGAGCAGCATCCGCAGCCACTGCGCGTCCGTCAGCGAGCGGTCCCAGTACGCCATCCCGTCGTAGTGCTCCCCGTGCCGCCCGCTCGTCGACCACGGCGTCCGCCCGGACTGCCCGGCCGTCGTGCTCGCCGCGTTCGCCGTCGTGTCCCGCCGCCGCGGCCAGTAATGGTTGTACACCACGCGGTCGTCCTCGCGGTGCGCCAGCGAGATCGACCCGAGCGACTCCATCTGGTGGTGGAACTCGTGCGTCGCCAGCCAGGCGATGTCGCTCCCCCCGAGGAACTGGCTCTGCCCCGGCACGCCGCGCCAGACGCGGTCCACGCCGAGCGTGCCGCCGCCGGACGTGTACCGCTCCCACCGCCCCGCCCCCGCGTTCCACCGCAGCGGCATCGCGACCTCGATCTGCGACGGGAACGGCTCGTCCTCCGCGATCGGCTCCGAGATCACCTCCTCCGGGCGCGACGGGTCCACGATCGTGAACCGCCCGCCCCCCGGCGGCGAGTAGTCCACGCCGTCGTAGCTCCGGCAGAGCGGCAGGCCGCGCAGCTCCTCCCGGACGCCCTCGGCCTCATCCCCCCACCGCTGCCACCGCTCGTCGAACACCACCCGGAAGTCGGGCCAGAAGCGCATCCCGCTGTTCACGTAGAGGAACCGGGCCGCGGCCTCGAACTCCTCCAGGATCAGCCGCCGCAGGTCCTCGCCCATCGCCTCCGGCGGCGGCGCGTCGGCCCCCGCGGCCGACGCGACGTTCACCACGTTCGGCATCACGAGCACCTTCACCGGGTGCCGGACGATCGTGCGCTCCCCCTCGGGCGCGAGCGTCGCGAACGCGTACTCCCGCCGCCACCCCTCCCCCGCGCCGAACCGCGCCTCCTGGCTCGTCGGCTCCTCCCCCGGCGCCCACACGCGGTAGAAGTAGCGCCGCCCCGGCTCGAGCCCCTCGATCCGCACGCGGTGGAAGACGCGCTCCCCGGGCTCGCCCTCCACCACGCGCACGCCCGGCCCCGACCACGGGTCCGCGTCGGCCCGCCCCATCAGCCCGCGGAGCACCGCGAGGCTGTGATCCCCCTCCCGCACCTGCACGCGCGTCGGCGTCGGCGCCGGCGTGAAGTACTGGATCGTCGCCGCGTCGCGGCGGATCTCGGACACCGGGCGGGCCGCGTCGACCAGCGCCGGAGCGTCCGGTGTGATCGCTTTGCCGGAAGCGATTGCGCAATTCCCGGAGGCGAGGCCGAAGAGCACGGAGAAGAACGGGAAACTCAGGATCATGACGCCCGATCCACGAAAGATTTGCACACGACGAACCAACATCATTATGCTGATTTCGCCGTGGAGCACAATCGCGAGACGTTGATTTCGTCGGCAATCGCGCAGGCCGCGCGAGGCGCACGGTCGGCGCTCGCGGTCGCGGCGGCGCTCGTGGTCCTCTGGTCGTTCGCGCACGTCCTCGCCCGACCGATGCGCGAGGCCGACGCCCGCGGCGACCGCACCGAGATCGTCCTCCTCCACTGGGGCAACCGCGAGGAGGCCGCCGTCGTCCAGAGCCTCGTCGAGAGCTTCGAGCGGGCCAACCCCGACATCCGCATCAAGCGCATCAACGCCTCCGCCAACTACTTCCCCAAGCTCCAGACCATGCTCGCCTCGGGCGACCCGCCCGACGTCTTCTACCTCAACGCCTACCACCTCCCGAAGTACGTCCCGCAGGGCGTCGTCATGCCCGTCGACGAACTCCTCGAGCGCGACGCCGCCGCGGGGACGCTCCCGTTCGATCCGGAAGACCGCATCCCCGAGCCCTGGGCCGGGTTCCGCTTCGACGGGCAGCGCCTCGGCTCCGGGCCGCTCTACGGGCTGCCGATGTCCTTCACGCCCATGGGGTTCTACTACAACGAGAACCTCTTCAGGGCCTCCGGCGTCCCCCTCCCCACGAGCGACTGGACCTGGGACGACTTCGAGCACGCCGCCCGCGCCGTCGCCGAGGCGACCGGCGCCCGCACCGCCGTCGACCTCCGCGGCGCGCAGCTCCTGCGGCTCATGCTCTGGAACGAGGGGGCCGACCTCACCGATCCGCTTTTCCGGACCGTCGCCCCCGCCGACGATCCCTCCGTGCGCGCGGTCATCGAGCGCCTCTCCTCCTGGCGCGACGCGCCGTCCGTCTTCCGACTCTTCGGGGCCGCCGAGGAATCCGTCGAGACCAGCGCCGGCATGTTCCAGGCCGGCGCCGCCGCCATGCAGGGCCCCGTCGGGCGGTGGATGGTCCCGAACTACAGAGAGATCGAATCGTTCGAGTGGGGCTGGGCGCCGCTGCCGCGCGGCTCCGCGCCGCCCCGGAACATGCTTTACGTTCTCGCGTTCTGCATCGCTCGCGACACCGAGCACCCGGAAGCAGCATGGCGCGTCGCGAAGCACTTTGCAAGCCCGGAAGGGCAGGAAATCAATTCGAGTCTGGGCCTGGCGCTCCCCACGCTCGAATCCCTCGCGCACAACCGGCCTTCGGGCAATGAACACCGGCTACCGCGCAATGACCAGGTCTTCTTCGAGGCCGCGCGCGGCGCCGCGCCCATGCTCTTCCCCACCGAATCGCGGGCCGCCAAGGCGATGCAGAACGCCGCCTTCGAGATGTTCTCCAGCGGCCGCGCCTCTCCCGAACGCGCCCTCGCCCGCCTTCAGGGGGAACTCGACGCCGTCCACCGCTCCCGCCTCGCCGGCGACTTCCCGCCGATGCCCTGGCGCCCCGTCGCCGCCGCCCTCGGCGCAGGCGCGGCGCTCGCCGCCCTCGCCGGCGCCGCCCTCTGGTGGCGCGGCCGCCCCGGACGCCTCGCCGGGCGCCGCGAGATCGCCGGCCTCCTCATGGCCTCGCCCTGGATCCTCGGCCTGCTCGCCTTCGTCGCCGCGCCGATGGTCCTCAGCCTCCTGCTCAGCCTCTCCCGCTGGAGCGGGCTCACCACACTCGCCGAGGCCCGCTTCGTCGGCCTCGCCAACTACGCCGAGGCCTTCACCAACGACGCCCGCTTCACCGCCTCCCTCGCGGCCACCGCCCTCTACGCCGCCCTCGCCGTCCCCGCCGGGCAGGCCGCGGCCCTCGGCGCCGCCCTGCTCATGATCCGCCGACTCCCCGGCGTGCACTTCTTCCGCGCCGTCTGGTACCTCCCCACCGTCCTCGCCGGCGTCGCCATGGCCGTCCTCTGGTGGTGGGTCTTCGACACCGACTACGGGCTCATGAACGCGGCCCTCGCCCCCGCGGCCGCCGCCCTCGACGCGGTCTGCGACGCCCTCTTCGGACCGCCGCCCGAGACCTGGGGCGCCCGCTGGTTCGCGCCCCCCGCCTGGTTCGGCGAGGACGCGCACGCCTACGGCGTCCCCGCCTTCGCCATCACGAGCCTCTGGACCATCGGCGGCGCGATGCTGATCTACATCGCCGGCCTCGCCGCCATCCCCGCGCACCTCTACGAGGCCGCCCGCCTGGACGGCGCCGGGCCCCTGCGGCGCTTCTGGAACGTCACGGTCCCGATGCTCAGCCCCGTCATCCTCTTCAACCTCATCATCGCCATCATCGCCTCGTTCCAGATCTTCACCCAGGCCTTCGTCATGACCCGCGGCGGCCCCGGCGACGCCACCCTCTTCTACGTCCTCTACGTCTACTTCGAGGCCTTCGAGAGCCACAACATGGGCTACGCCTCCGCCCTCGCCTGGCTCCTCCTGCTCGTCATCCTCGCCCTCACCGCCGCCGTGCTCCGCCTCAGCCGCCGCTCCGTGCACTACGACGGGGGGCGCCCGTGAACAGGCTCGTCGCCAACGGCCTCGTCTACGCGGCGTTGCTCGCCGGCTCCGTCGTCCTCCTCTTCCCCCTCTGGTGGATGACCGCCGTCAGCCTCCTCACCGAGGCCGAGGCCCGCGCCGCCATGAGCGGCACGCCGCAGCTCATCCCCGACGACCCGCAGTGGTCGAACTACCCCGAGGCCCTCCGCGCCATGGGCGCCGCGGCCGCCGCCGACGCGGACCCCGACGCCGCCCGCGCCTCCGACCCCTGGCTCGGCTTCAAGGACGCCCTCGCCAACAGCGTCGTCATCACCTCGCTCGTCGTCGCGGCGAACGTGCTCAGCTGCTCGCTCGTCGGCTACGCCTTCGCCCGCCTGCCCTTCCGCGGATCGCGGGCCCTCTTCCTCGTCACGCTCGCCACGATGATGCTCCCCCACCAGGTCACGATGATCCCCCTCTTCCTGCTCTTCCGGTCCCTCGGCTGGATCGACACCTTCCTCCCCCTCGTCGTCCCCGCCTTCTTCGGCACCGCCTTCTTCATCTTCCTCTTCCGCCAGTTCTTCGCCCAGGTCCCCGAGGAGCTGCTCGAGGCCGCCCGCGTCGACGGCGCCTCCGAGATCGGCGTCTGGTGGCGCATCATGCTCCCCATCTGCAAGCCCGCCGCCGCCATCACCGCCATCTTCACGTTCATCTGGACGTGGAACGACTTCATGAACCCCCTCATCTACCTCCACAGCCCCGAGAACTTCACCCTCGCCCTCGCCCTCAACAGCTTCAAGGGGCAGTTCGACCCGCTCAACGACGCGCACCTGCTCATGGCCGCCTCCGTCGTCACCATGATCCCGTGCGTCCTCCTCTTCTTCGCGGCGCAGCGCCACTTCGTGCAGGGCCTCGGCGCCGGGGCGGTGAAGGGATGACGCACGACCGAACCCCAACGCCCGGACACGCCGCTGGCGTCGTCGACCGACGCCCTGTACCGTGGAGCCGCCCGCACGCCCGCCCCGCGGGGGCGCCGCGCCGCTCTCCTCCCATCCCACCGCAAAGGGTCCAGCAGGAGAAGACCATGCCGTTCCGTCGTTCCGCAGACCGCCCCTCCGCGCCGGCCCGCGCCGCCGCCCTCGCGCTCGCCCTCCTCGCGGCGCACGCCGCCGCACAGAGCGTCACCGGCTGGCTCGACGTCGGCCACGAACTCGCCTCCGGCCGCGCGACCGTCGACGCCACCCCCTGGGACATCGGCAGCCCCGAGGCCCTCTTCGACGGCAACGCCGCCACCCTCTACCGCACCCCCAACATCAGCCCCGCCGAGATCACGCTGAGCTTCACCTGGGTCCCCTCCTTCACCGGCTTCTCGTTCCACGTCGCCGGCTCCAACACCCGCGTGGACGTCGCCGCCGCCGACACCCAGGCCGACCTCGACGCCGCCTCGGGCTCGTTCGTCCAGGTCCTCGCCCCCGCCGTCGTCCCCAACGAGGCGCCGACCACCCTCCCCGCCACCTCCCCCAGCGCCCGCTACCGCGCCCGCCTCACCGCCGACCGCCTCTTCGGCGACGACTACGTCCACATCCGCGAGTGGGGCATCCAGATCTCCCTCACCCCCTCCCTGATCTCCGTCTCGCCCGACACGCTCACCCTCGACATCGGAGAGACCCGCCCGCTCGCGGCCGTCGCCCACGGCCGCTCCGGGCAACGCCTCACCGGCATCGACCCCGTCGCCTGGGACGTCGTCGCCGGCACCGCCGTCAGCGTCGACGCCTCCGGCGTCGTCACCGCGCTCGCCCCCGGCCAGGCGACCGTCCGCGCCACGGCCGGCGGCCGCGAGGGCCTCGCCACCGTCACCGTCCGCGACGACACCCCCGACCTCGACGTCCTCTGGCTCGAGCGCCTCCCCCACTACGAATACAACGCCCCCAAGAACGCCCCCGCCCCGGGCGACGCCGTCACCTGGCGCGCCCACGTCCGCCAGTGGGCCGGCTCTGTGCAGGACGTCGCCTACCGCTGGCTCGTCGACGGACAGCCCGTCGCCTCCGGCGTCATCGCGGGCTTCGGCCCCTCCGAGACCCGCACCGTCGATCTCCCCCTCACCCACGAGGCCGGACGCCACACCGTCGCCTTCGAGATCGACCCCGCGAACGCCATTGCCGAGGTCACCGAGGAGAACAACGCCGTCGAGGACTTCACCGACGCGCTCATCGTCGGCTTCTGGGCCGAGCAGTCCCTCGTCGACTACTTCCACGACCACCAGCTCAAGCTCGGCGACGGCGCCAACTCCTGGCACGACTGGGCCCAGCGCCAGATCCGCTGGTGGAACCAGCTCAACGCCGAGGCCGTCTGGCCCATCTCCCCCGACGGCGTCCTCGACCGCTTCCGCCTCGGACGCGTCGTCGTCGTCCCCGACGGCGCCCTCCCCCTCGCCGGCGGCCTGCCCACCAACAACCCCGACACCCGCGACCGCACCGTCGACCTCATGTGGGGCTTCCCCTCCACCCACCTCGACGGCTCGTTCTACGCGAACCACACCTCCGCCAACGACACGAACGCCTTCTACCTCGAGCGTTCCCTCCTCCACGAACTCGGCCACGCCCGCTACCTCGTCGACAACTACGGCTTCGACGTCCACAACTCCGGCGCCTCCGGCGGGCACGACCAGGTCCAGATCACCGAGAACGGCGTCCCCATCGCCGGAACGCCCCTGCTCCCCTACGTCGCCTTCGGCACCCAGCTCTACGCCAACCAGCACGGCGGCATCATGAGCGGCGCCTACGGCTTCCGCTGGTCCCCCCACGAGGCCGCCGCCCTCAACCTCATCGCCGGACGACGCGCCCTCTGCGGCAACCAGAACTCACCCTGCAACATCGGCGTCTACCTCAACGACCTCCCCGAGCGCAACGTCGTCCGCTTCGTCGACGCCCACGGCCGCCCCCTCACCGACGCCTCCGTCGAGGTCTACCAGGCCAAGCCCGGGCCCGACTGGTACGGCAAGACCTTCGACGACATCCCCGACCTCGCCTACACCGCCGACTGCTCCGGCGCCGTCACCCTGCCCCGGAACCCCTTCACCGCCGACGGCAACCCCGATACCCCCGACGCCCCCATCGCCCACACCTACGGGCACGCCAACGGTGTCCTCATCTTCCGCGTCGAGCACGCCTCCGGCCTCTGGTACCGCTTCTTCGAACTCCCGGAACTCAACCTCGCCTACTGGGCCGGGCACACCGAGGAAGCCACCATCACCATCGAACTCCCCGGCGCCGCCGGCTCCCCCGCCGACTTCGACGCCGACGGGAACACCGACGTCAACGACCTCCTCGCCTTCCTCGGCGCCTTCCGCGTCCAGAGCCCCGCGGCCGACGTCGACGGCGACCCCGGCGTGACCGTCAACGACCTCCTCGCCTTCCTCGGCGCCTTCCGCAACGCCTGCTGACCCCACCCCACCCCACCCCTCTCACCCCCCCACCATCCACACACCACCGCGAAACCCCGCCCCTTCCTTCCAGAGCCCAACCCCCTCGCCCCGCCGTGGTCCCGCCGGGAACCGGCGGGGTTTCCCGAACCGTCCCCTCACCGGAGCCCGAAAGAGCGGCCAAGCCCGCCACGCCCCCCCCCCCGC
>CAYMFP010000110.1:0-9346 GCA_964389385.1 uncultured Phycisphaeraceae bacterium
GAATGGAATGGAGTGGGGTGGGGTTAGGGTTTGGGGCCGGGTGCGGCCGAGGTCCGTCCCGCCAGCGCCGCCACCAGCGCCAGCACCGCCGCCGCGTTCACCGGCTTCGCCAGGTGCGCCTGGAAGCCCGCGGCCAGCGCCCGCTCGCGGTCCGCCGGACGCGCGAACGCCGTCAGCGCGGCCGCCGGCGTGCTCCCGCCCTCCGCCTCCGGCAGCGCCCGCACCCGCCGGATCAGGTCGTACCCGTCCTGCCCCGGCATCCCGATGTCGCTGAGCAGCACGTCCGGGCGGTGCCGACGCACCGCCTCCAGCCCCTCGTCCGCCGACGCGGCCGGCAGCGCCTGCGCGCCCGATCCCTCGAGCACCCGGCGCAGCAGGTCGCGGCTGTCCTCCTCGTCCTCCACCAGCACGACCCGCAGCCCCGTGAGGTCCAGCGCGTCGCCCGCCTCGGCCGGCGGCACGAAGCCGTCGTCCGCGGCCTCGCCCGGCGCCGTCCGCGGCAGGCGCACCGTGAACGTCGCTCCGTGCCCCTCGCCCTCGCTGGAGGCGCTCACGCTCCCCCCGTGCAACTCCACCAGGCTCCGCACGATCGAGAGCCCCAGCCCGAGCCCCGCGTGCCGCCGCGCCGCGGAGGCGTCCGCCTGCCGGAACCGCTCGAAGATCTGCGCCAGGAACTCCGGGCGGATCCCCTCGCCCGTGTCGCTCACGCTCACCTCGACCGACGAGCCGGACCGCCGCGCCGCGACGCGGACCCGCCCCCCCGGCGGCGTGAACTTCACCGCGTTGCTCAGCAGGTTCCACAGCACCTGCTGCAGGCGGTCGGGGTCCCCCAGGACCAGGCCGGCCCTGGGCTCCACCTCGCGCTCGAGCGCGACCCCCTTCGCCTCCGCCGTCGGACCGACCGACTCCAGCGCTCCCTCCACCACGCCCGCGATGTCCACCGCCCGCATCTCCAGCCGCAGCTTCCCCGAGACGATGCGGCTCATGTCCAGCAGGTCGTCGATGAGCTGCGACTGCGCCCGCGCGTTGCGCGCGATCACGTCCAGGCCCTTCGCGAGCGTCTCGGGGTCCGGCGGCCGGCTCGTGAGCAGCTTCGACCAGCCGACGATCGCGTTCAGCGGCGTGCGCAGCTCGTGGCTCAGCGTCGCCAGGAACTCGTCCTTGAGCCGCGCGTTGCGCTCCGCCTCCGCCCGCGCCGCCCGCTCGCTCTCCAGCAGCGCCTCCCGCTCCTCGAGCAGCCGCCGCTGGTCCGTGACGTCCGTGCTCGTCCCGAACCACCGCGCCACGCCGCCCTCCGCGTTCCGGATCGGCGCCGCGCGGGAGAGGAACCAGCCGTAGTCCCCGCCGCGGCCGCGCAGCGGGAACGTGTCCTCCCACGCCTCGCCTTCCCGGAAGCACCGCGCGATCTTCTCCAGCACCCGGTCGGCGTGCTCCGGGTGGATCACCGCGCGCCACCCCTCCCGCTCCATCCCCTCGGGCGTCGTCCCCGTGTAGTCGAACCAGCGCTTGTTGTACCAGAAGATCGAGCCCGCCCCGTCGGCCATCCACGCGAGCTGCGCGATGTTGTCCGCCAGCGTCTGGAACTTCTCGACCGACTCCCGCAGCGCCGCCTGGCTCCGGCGGAGCATCTCCGTCTCGGCGAGTTCCCGCTCGGCCCGCACCTGCCGCAGCACCCGCGCCGCCGCCTCCGGGAGGTACGCCAGGTAGTCCCCGGCCTTGGGCACCACGTCCCGCACGCCCGCGCGCAGCGCGTCGATCGCCCGGCTCTCGTCGCTGAAGGCCGTCACCAGGATCGCGGGCCGGTCGATCCCCATCCCCCGCAGGCGCCGGTAGAAGTCCAGCCCCGTCTCCGCCGCGCCCAGCCGGTAGTCCAGCACCAGCAGGTCGAAGCTCCTCGCCCCGAGCAGCGCCAGCGCGTCGTCCGCGTGCGAGACGCCCGACACCGCGTACCCGGCGCGCTCCAGACTGCGCCGCTGCAGCAGCAGCACCCCCGGGTCGTCGTCCAGGAGCAGGATCGAACTCGCCGCGTCAGGCACGTCAGCCGTCGCTCTCCGAGGCGCGGCCGTCCGGAAGCTTCACGATCTGGATGAAGAAGCCCAGCCGCCGCACGGCCTCCATGAAGGACTCGTACTCCACCGGCTTGGTGATGTAGACGTTCGCCCCGAGCTCGTAGCAGCGGGAGATCTCGCGCGGGTCGTCCGTCGTCGTCAGCATCACCACCGGGACGAGCGACGTCCGCGGGTCCGCCTTCAGCCGACGCAGCACCTCCACGCCGTCCACCCGCGGCATGTTGATGTCCAGCAGCAGCACGCACCGCGACGGCGACTGGCACCGACGCTCCGGGCCGAGGAAGTAGTCGATCGCCTCCTGCCCGTCCCGAAGGCGGACGAAGCCGTTCGCCAGCCCGGCGCGCCGGAGGTTCCGCTCGATCAGGCTCGCGTGCCCGTCGTCGTCCTCCACCGCGATGATCGAGACGTCTTGGCTGCCGCTCATCGGGCCTCCGCCGGGCTGGACGCCGCCGCCGGCCGGGCCGCCGCTCCCGCGCCGGCGTCCGAGGTTCGTTCTCCCGCCCCGTCCCCCTTCGCGGCCGGCAATGCTACGTAGAACGTCGTCCCCTCGCCAGGCGCCGACTCCGCCCAGATCCGCCCGCCGTGCCGGTCGACGATCCGCTTCACCAGCGCCAGCCCGACGCCCTCGCCCTGCGCCGCCTCCCCGTGCAGCCGCTGGAACGCCACGAACAGCTTGTCCATGTGGTCCGCCGGGATCCCCATCCCGTTGTCCCGCACGCAGAACACCGCCGTCGGCCACCCGCCCGTCTCCCGGTGCGGCCCCGGGGGCGTGCGGCGGCCGGCGTCCTCGATCACGATCCGCCCCGGGCGCGACGGGTCGAGGTAGTTCACCGCGTTCCCAACCAGGTTCGCCAGCACCTGCTCGACCGCCGTCGGATCCCCCCAGACCCGCGGCAGCGCCCCGATGCGGATCTCCGCCCCCTTCTCCGCGGCCGTCGCGCGCAGCGCCGAGACGATGCGGTGCGCGATCGGGTTCAGGTCCACCTCGCGCTCCGCGTACTGCACCCGCCCCGCCCTCGAGAGCCGCAGCAGCGCGTCGATGATCGCCGACGACCGCGTCACCGCCGCCTGGATGAACGCGACCGACTCCCGCATGTCCCGGTCGATCACGTCGTCGACGCGCTTCCGGACCGCCTCCGGAAGGTCCGCGCCCGCGATCGCCGCCCGCAGGTCCTCGCACGAGTGCTCCAGCTCGCGCGTGAACCCCTGCAGGTTCACCAGCGGCGACCGCAGGTCGTGC
Source organism: uncultured Phycisphaeraceae bacterium (assembly GCA_964389385.1). Classification (GTDB taxonomy): domain Bacteria; phylum Planctomycetota; class Phycisphaerae; order Phycisphaerales; family UBA1924; genus CAYMFP01. The sequence goes on from CAYMFP010000110.1 coordinate 3,310, forward strand.
GAGACGCTGTACACGAACGTCTCGTTCTCCTGCGTCGTCTGCCGGAGGTCGGCGTTCGCCTCCTCCAGCTCCTCCGCCCGCCGCCGCAGCTCCTCCGACGCCTCCGCCAGCCGGGCCGCCGTCCCGTGCAGCACCCGGTCCAGGCGGGCGACCTCGTCCCCGCCGCGGATCGGCGGCGCGAGCTCCTGCCCCGCCGCCAGGCGGTCCGCGTTCTCCGTCACCACCTCGATCCGCCGCGCGAAGCTCCGCCCGAAGAGCCACAGCGTCGCCGCCGCCACGCCGACCGACAGGACGCCCGCCGCGAGCATCAGCGGCCACAGGCCCCGCCGCAGCTCCGTCGACCGCGCTTCCCGTGCGGACTTCAGCTCCCGCTGCACCTCCAGGAACGCCTCCAGCTCCCCCTGGGCCGCGTCCATCAGCCCCTTGCCCTCGAGCGTCTCCAGCAGCGCCGCCAGCGCGTCCGGGTCCCGCACGCCGAGTTCCTCCGCCTCCTCGAACCAGGCGGCGTGCGCCGCCGCCGCGGTCGCGATCCGCTCCAGCCGCGCCCGCTGGTCGGACTCCTCGGCGAGGTGCTCGCGCAGCCGCGCGACCCGGGCCGGGACCGATCCGAGCGCGTCGCGCTGCGTCTGTTCGAAGCCCGGGTCCCGGCTCATGGCCATCCCCCGCAACCCGCTCTGCGCCTCCATCAGCGCACGCTCGATCTCGTGCGCCTCGTCCAGCACCGCCTTCCCGAGTTCCTCCTGCCGCTGCGCCTCCGCCGCGTCCGCCTGCACCTTCAGCAGCACGCCGATGAGCACGAACTGGAACGCGATCGGCGCCGCGATGAGCAACGCCCCCTTCTGCATGATGGAGAGCCGGAGCCTGGGCATGGATGAGGGCGCATTCAAGGCGCGCCGGGCCGCCGCTCGCCGCGGCGCCGGCCCCCCGCGCGGGAGTCGCGCGCCGGGGCTTTCGGCCCGTCCTCCTCACCCCCCGCCCCGCACGGCCTTCCGGAACGCCTCCACCGCCGCCCGCCGCGACTCCCGCGCATCCACGATCGCCGGCGGGTACCCGCGCGCGAACACGACCGGCGGCAGGCGCTCCGGGTCGTGCACGCCCGGCGGGCCGACGCCCTCGAACTCCGGCAGGTGCCGCCGGACGAACGCTCCGTCCGGGTCGTGCCGCTCCCCCTGGCTCACCGGGTTGAAGACCCGGAAGTACGGCTGCGGGTCCGTCCCCGTGCTCGCCGACCACTGCCACCCTCCGTTGTTGTTCGCCAGGTCCCCGTCGATCAGGCGACGCATGAAGAACCGCTCGCCGCGCCGCCAGTCGATGAGCAGGTTCTTCGCCAGGAAGCTGGCGGCCACCATCCGCAGGCGGTTGTGCATCCAGCCGGTGTCGAGCAGCTGTCGCATCGCCGCGTCCACGATCGGGTACCCCGTCCGCCCCGCGCACCACGCGTCGAAGGCCGCGCCGCCGTCCCGCCACGGCACCCGCTCGGTCCGCGGGTCGAACGCCCGGTGCATGCAGACCCGCGGGAAGGCGACCAGGATGCCCCGGTAGAACTCGCTCCAGATGAGCTGGTCGATCCAGGCCACGGCCCCGGGCGATCCGGAGTCGATCCGCCCGTCGTTCGCCCCGAGCGCCGCGTGCAGGCACGCCCGCGCGCTGATCGCGCCGCACGTCAGGTACGGGCTCAGCCCGCTCGTGCCGTCCAGCGCCGGGAAGTCCCGCCGCTCGTGGTAGGCGTGGATCCGCCCGGCGACGAACGCGGCGAGCCGCGACCGCGCGGCCTCCTCCCCCGCCTCCCACAGCGACGCCCATCGCTCCTCCCGCCGGAAGCCGCGGACCGCGCGCGGGATCGGGTCCGGCGCGACGCCGGTCGGCGGCTGCGGCGCCGGCACGCCGAGCGCCTCCGGGCGGTCCCCCTCCGCCCATCGCCGCCGCCAGGCGGCCCGAAAGGGCCCGTACACCGTGTACGCGCTCCCGTCCTTCTTCGCGACGCTCGCGGGCGGATAGACGGTCCGGTCCGTGAACGCGTGCGCCGTGCGCCCCGAGGCGCGGAAGGCCTCCGCGACGCGCTCGTCCCGGCGCCGCTCGTTCCACTCGTGCTCCCGGTTGAAGTACAGCGCGTCGCACCCGTGCCGCTCGGCCAGGCGGAGCAGCGCGCTCGGCACGCCGGCGAACCGGTCCTCCTCCAGGACGAGCAGCGGGACGTTCAGCCGAGCGAGTTCGACGCCGAGCTTCTCGAGGTTCCGCAGGACGAAGTCCACGCGGATGTCCGCCCAGTCGTGCTCGCGCCACTGCCCCGGGCAGACGACGAAGACGCCCAGCACCCCGCGGTCGGCGCGCTCGCACGCCCTGAAGAACGCCACGTTGTCGCGCACGCGCAGGTCCGCGCGGAACCACACCAGAGCACGCACGTCGGCAGGCCCTTTGCCCGCTCTTCCGGCCGGCCCCGGGGCTCCCCGGACGCCGGCCTCTCCTCCCGGGCGGGATCGGCTTCGCCGCCGCCTCCCCCGCCCGATGCGGGCCTCCGCTCTGTCCCGGCCTCGTCCGTCCGCCCCGTCCCGCCCGCCGCTACCCTCCGCAGGATGACCGCCGCCCCCGCCCAACCGCTGCTCCGCAACGACGGGCGCGGCATCCGCTGCGACGTGGGGGGCTTCCACATCGACCCCTGGCGGCCCGTCCCGCTCGCCCTCGTGACGCACGCCCACGCCGACCACGCCCGCCCGGGGATGGGGCGCTACCTCTGCACGTCTGAGTCGCTGCCGATCCTCCGCCTGCGCCTGGGGGCCGAGGCGGCGATCGACGCGGTGCCCTGCGGCGAGCCGATCGAACTCGGCGAAACCCGCGTCTCGTTCCACCCGGCCGGGCACTGCCTCGGCTCGGCGCAGGTGCGGGTCGAGGGCGAGGGGGCCCCCGGCGGCGCGCCCGGCACGGAGGTCGCCGTCGCGGCCGGAGACTACAAGCGGGCGCCGGACCCGTCGTGCCGCGGCTTCGAACCGCTGGCGTGCGACACGTTCGTCACGGAGGCGACGTTCGCCCTGCCGATCTACCGCTGGCGCCCGGGCGCCGAGGTCGCGGACGAGATGCTCGCCTGGTGGCTCGAGAACCGCGAGCGGGGGCGGGTGAGCGTGCTCTGCGCGTACACGCTCGGGAAGACGCAGCGCGTGCTGGCCGAGCTGGCCGGCGCCTGGGACCGGGCCGGTCCGTCCGGCGAGGACCGCCCGACCGTCTGGACGCACGGGGCCGCCGAGCCGCTCGTGCGGGTGTACCGGGAGGCGGGGGTCGATCTGCTCCCCACGCGCCCGGTCGGCGACGAGAAGGCCCGGGGCAGGGAGAACCCGTTCCGGGGCGGGCTGGTGCTCGCCCCGCCAGCGGCCGCGGGCTCGCCGTGGATGCGGAGGTTCGGGCGGGCGCAGGACGTGGACGTCGGGTTCGTCTCGGGCTGGATGGCCGTCCGGGGCATCCGCCGCCGCCGCGGGTACGACCGCGGCTTCGTGATGTCCGACCACGCGGACTGGCCGGACCTCGTCCGGACCTGCCGCGAGTCCGGCGCGAGCCGGATCCTCTGCACGCACGGGAACACCGGCGTCCTGAGCCGCTACCTCCGCGAGTGCTGCGGGCTCGACGCCTCGCCCCTGGACGCTCCGTACGAGGCGGAAGAGCCGGACTGATCGAGAGGGCGGAGCGGGCACGGAACGTAGGAAGAGTGCGGGAGTTGCACCCCGAAGGGCTTGGAATGAGGCGCGTCGCATCGGCATCCCGAGTTCTCCGCTCGCAACCTCGCTTGAGCGGCCCCGGCTCTGTGCGATCACGGCTTCCTCTCCGTGCTCCCCGCGGTCTCCGCGGCTGCTCCCCTCGTTCACAACCATGCTGAGGGACTTCGCCAGGCTGTACGACCGGCTGGACCGGACGACGTCGACGGACGCGAAGGTCGCGGCGCTGGTCGAGTACTTCCTCGCGGCGGACGCCGCCGACGCGGCCTGGGCCCTGTTCTTCATCTCCGGCAACCGTTTCAAGCGGCTGCTGCCTGGGAAGCTGCTCTGGCTGTGGTGCTCGGAAGTCACCGGCGTGCCGGAGTGGCTGATGGGGGAGTCGTACTCGGCCGTCGGGGACACGGCCGAGACGATCACGCTGCTGCTCGAGGCGACGCCGGACCGCGCCGCTCTGCCGGAACCGGCCGGCGAGAGCCGGGCGGGCGGCGAGCAGTTGTCGCTGGGGGATCTGTTCGCGGAGGCGGGCGCGGAGGGCGGCGCGGAATCGGGGGCGGAGCCGTCGGACGCGGCGGCGCTGCCGCTGCGGGTCTGGTCGGAGGAGCGGCTGGGAGCGCTGGCGGGGCTGCCGCCGGCGCGGCAGCGGGCGCTGGTCACGCGGTGGTGGTCGGAGCTGAGCGGCACGGAGCTGTTCGTGCTCAACAAGATGGTGACCGGGGCGCTGCGGGTGGGCGTGTCGCAGACGCTGGTGGTCCGGGCGCTGGCGGAGGTGGCGGGGGCGGAGCCCGCGGGCGTGGCGCACCGGATGATGGGCGACTGGCGGCCCACGCCGGAGTTCTTCCGGGGCCTGCTGGCGCCGGGCGGCGGCGCGTCGGACGCGTCGCGCCCGTACCCGTTCTTCCTCGCCTCGCCGATCCTGGCCGAGTCGAGCACGGACCCCGGGGCGGAGCTGGAGGTGCTGCGCCGGGAGTTCGGCGATCCGGGGGAGTGGCTGGTCGAGTGGAAGTACGACGGGATCCGGGCCCAGCTCATCCGGCGCGGGGGGCGGGTCTTCCTGTGGTCGCGCGGGGACGAGAACCTGACGGAGCGGTTCCCGGAGATCGTCGAGGGGGCGGCGCGGCTGCCGGACGGGTGCGTGCTGGACGGGGAGGTGCTCGCCTGGAGGGGCGGCGCGCCGCTCCCGTTCGGTGTGCTGCAGCGGCGGATCCAGCGGAAGGCGCTCTCGGCGAAGGTGCTCCGGGAGGCGCCCGCGGCGTTCGTCGCGTACGACGTGCTGGAGGTGGACGGGGAGGACGTGCGCGGGCGGACCCAGACGGAGCGGCGGGCGTTGCTGGAGCGGGCGGTCGGGGATGGCGGCGCGGCGTCCGGGCCGATCCTCGTCTCGCCGCTCGTGGAGCATCCGACGTGGGAAGCGCTCGCGGCCGCGCGGGCCGAATCGCGAGGGCGCGGGGTGGAGGGGCTGATGCTCAAGCGGAAGACGAGCGTGTACCAGGCGGGGCGCCGGCGGGGCGACTGGTGGAAGTGGAAGATCGAGCCGCTGACGGTGGACTGCGTGCTGCTGTACGCGCAGCCGGGCTCGGGCCGGCGGGCGAGCCTGCTGACGGACTGCACGTTCGCGCTCTGGACCGGTCCGGAGCGGGGCGAGGGAGAGCTGGCCCCGTTCGCGAAGGCGTATTCCGGGCTGAGCGACGAGGAGATCCGGACGCTGGACCGGTGGATCCGCCAGCACACCGTCGAGCGTTTCGGCCCGGTGCGCCGGGTGGAGCCGGTGCAGGTCTTCGAGCTGGCGTTCGAGGACGTGCGCGAGAGCGACCGGCACAAGGTGGGCCTGGCCGTGCGGTTCCCGCGGATCAAGCGGTGGCGCACGGACAAGAAGCCGGAGGAAGCGGATACGCTGGAGGACGTGCGGAAGCTGATCCGGAGCGAATGAGGAGAGGCGTGAACGAACACCGCCGGCGCGTGCTGCCCGCGCGGGTTCCGATCTTCGGGGCTTTCGTCGCCGCGGGCGGAGCCGGCATCCCGATGTTTCTCATCGCGGTGCTCGGCCCCGGGTACTTCCGGTTGGACGCCGACGGCAGCCCGCTGCGGCCGTCGGTCGGCGTGGGCGTGGCGACGATGCCCTGGTGCTCGGGGTGCGCTTCGAGCGCTGTGATGCTCGCCCGAGCATGGCCGGGGCGAGGAAACGCCGGCGGCTTGGGCAGTTGACGCGGGTCGGTTCGCGATCGGAGGGAGCCGCGACGGGCGCGTGCGGGAAGTGCCTCGGCGGGGACGTGGGGACGGTCAGCGGGCGAGGCGTTGGGCGTCGGCGATGAGGGCGCCGAGCCAGGCGCCGGCCTGCT
>CAYMFP010000111.1:0-9220 GCA_964389385.1 uncultured Phycisphaeraceae bacterium
GGGGTCAGAGCACGGCGTCGGCGAGGATCATGTACAGCGGGATCCCGACGATCACGTTGAACGGGAACGTCACGGCGAGCGCGAGCGTCGTGTACGTGCTCGGGCTCGCCTCCGGCACGGCCAGGCGCATCGCCGCCGGCACGGCGATGTAGCTCGCGCTCCCGGCGAGCACCGCGAGCAGCACCGCGTCCCCCGGCTCGAGCCGCAGCAGCGCCGCGGCCGCGATGCCCACGCACGCGTGCAGCGGCGGGGCCACCAGCCCGAAGGCGATCAGACGCCACCCCGTCCGCCGCAGGTCCGCGAAGCGCCTGGCGGCCACGAGGCCCATGTCGAGCAGGAAGAGGCAGAGGATCCCGGTGAAGGGCTCGGCGGCGAAGGAGGCGATCGGGGCGAAGCCCTCCGGCCCGATCGCCAGCCCGACGAGCAGCGAGCCGACGAGGAGGACCACGGCGCCGTTGCAGGTCGCCTCGTGCAGCAGCGCGCCCCAGCGCAGCCCGTTCCCCGCCCCGTCTCCCGCCCCGCCCGCCCCGCGGGGCGAGGTCGCCGCTTCCGCCGGACCGGGCGCGGCGAAGCGGCGGGCGAGCAGGATGCCCACCACGATCGCGGGCGACTCCATGATCGCCAGCCCGGCGACCATGTGCCCGCCGAACGAGACGCCGCGCTCGTTCAGGAAGTTCGTCGCGATGATGAACGTGACGGCCGAGACGGAGCCGTACGTCGCCGCGACGGCCGCGGCGGTCGGCGTCCCGACGAGGGGGCGCAGGGCCGCGAAGGTCCAGAGCGGGACGACCATGGCGAGCGCGACGCACGCCCCGAGCGTCAGCAGCACGTGCGGGCCGAAGCCCGCGTGGGCGAGTTCGACGCCCCCCTTGAGGCCGATCGAGGTGAGCAGGTAGATCGAGAGCAGGCGTGAGACGGCGTTGGGGATCTCCAGGTCGCTGCGGATCAACGCCGCCGCGATGCCGAGGCAGAAGAACAGGGGCGGGGCGGTGAGCAGGTTGTGGAGGATGACGGCCGGATCCATCGGAGGCCGATGGTAGAGGGCGCGGGGAGGCGGGCGGGCCGTTCCGGGGCGTGAAGTCTCGAAGTCCCGGCGTTGGCGCAGGGGGCGGGCGCTCTCCTTCTCATCGCCCACCCCTGCCCACCCTCGCCCCCCGCTCAACGACGCCCGGGGCGTTACCGCCCCGGGACGTCCGGAATCGCTCACTCGTAGCGGATGTACGCGGCCTCGAGGGCGCGGTCGATCCGCTCGCCCGCGTGGGCCAGGTGGGCCCGCGAGCCGGAGTCGAGGTCCGCGCGCTGGAGGGCCGCCGTGATGCCCGAGCGGATCTCGCGCAGCTCGTGGCGGGCCTGGGCGGTCAGCGTCGCGCCGCTCGCGTCGAACCACGCGGCGTTCCCGGTCGCCAGCGGGATGAGCCGCGCCAGGTGCTCGGCCTGCAGCGTGCGCTGGAAGCCGCTGACCATCGGCTGGCGGTCGCTGAAGGCGCGCCCGGCGGGCGCCGCGACCGACGCCCAGACGCCCTCGCGCAGCGTGCGGAGCACCTCCGGGATCGTCAGCGCGTCCGCCCCCGCGTCCACGCGCAGCGCGTTGTCCTGCACCCGCTGGAGCGTGACCGGGTTGAGGATCATCGAGAGCGAGATCGACTGGATCGTCATGACCCAGTCGTGCGCGGGGAAGTCGTCCTGGTCGAAGAACGACTCGTCCCACCAGACGTCGCTCGTCAGCTTGCGGGCCAGGTCGGGGGTGAACCCGTAGGCCTCGTCGCGGAAGGCGTGGTCGACGACGAAGCGCAGCGCGCGGCGCTGCTGCTCGGCGTCGACGGGGACGACGGGGTCGGGGGCGGGCTCGCCCTCGGGCGTCCCGTCCCGCGTGTCGCCCTTGCGGAAGCGGTTGATGTGCGCGCCGCCGATCCAGTCCGTCGCGGTGAAGACGGCGATCGCCTGGGCGACCAGCGTGCGCTGGTACGCGTCGCGGGCCTTCTGCCAGCTCTCGCCGTCGTCGACGATCTCGCTCACGATCTTGGAGCGGGCGCGCTCGACGAAGCGGATGCGTTCCTCGGCGAAGTCGAGCGAGTTCGCCCCCAGGTCCCACGGCTTGGCGAGCGGGTCGGCCGACCAGTCGCCCTCGTCGGAGAGGAACGCCAGCTCCGGCGCGGCGGCGCGGGCGGCGACCGCGTCCGGGTCCTTGTCGGTGTACCCCCACTCGATCGCCCACTCGTCGTACGGGCCGATGTCGATCGGCACGAAGTCGCCCTGCCGCAGCTCGCCCCCCTCGACGACGATGTTCACGGCGTTGTAGTCCATCACCGAGCCGGACCACGTGCGCTTGCCGCGGCTCCCGTCGGCGTTGATCTCGGCGAGGCCGTAGACGGAGGAGCCCTTGCGGTTGTGCATCAGCCCGAGCGTGTGCCCGACCTCGTGCATCACGAGGTCCTTGAGCATCGGGCCGACGAACTCCTCCGGCAGCCCGTCGAGGAGCGAGGCGTCGTCCTCGCCGGCCCCGTCGCCCGCGTCGCGGAGCATGCCGAGGTCCCCGGCGAGCCGGGCCATGGAGACCTGCGTGGCCATGCCGAGGGCGCAGGTGCACGCCCGGAAGTCGCGCCCGGCCGCCCCGCGGTGTGCGGCCCAGACGTGCGGCGCGACGGTGGGCGGCGCGTCGGGCGGGACGGGCTCGCCGGCCGCGACGCGCCGCGCGATCTCCGCCACGCGGGGGCGGTCCGCCGGTCGGGCGAGCAGCCACCGCGGGTCCCACCGCGGGTTCTCGGCCAGCCACGGCGCGAGGCGCGGGTGCAGGCGCGACATCGCGGCCGCGGCGATCTCCGAGTCCTTGAACTCCTGGGCGTACCCGGAGATGAAGCCCTCGTCGAGCACGACGTCGGCGTTGTAGATCTCGCCCGTGTCCGGGAAGGCGTGGCTCGGGCCGATGGCGTAGCCCATGTGCGAGTTCGTCCACCGGACGAACGAGTAGCGGACGTCCTCGGGGTCGATGTCCATGTGGGCGCCGGTCGCGGCGTCCTGCTGGCGCACCTCGATCGCCCCGACGATCCCCACCTTCTCGAACGCGCGGTTCCACGCGAGGATGCCCTCGCGCACCCACCGGCGGTAGCGGATCGGCGTCGTGTGCTCGATGTAGTAGACGATCGGCTTCTTCGGCGGGCTGAGCTTCAGCTCCGGCGCCGCCTTCTCCAGGTGCCAGCGCGTGACGTAGCGCACCTTCTGGCTCTCGCCGTCGTTCCGCGCCCGGTCCGTGTGGTCGACGTAGAAGTAGCCGACGCGCCGGTCCGCCTCGCGCGGCTCGTACCCCTCGCTCTGCTCCGGCATCGCGATCGAGTACCGCACCGTCGCCAGGCGCCCGTCGGCCCGCGGGAACCGGTAGGCCACCTCCACGTTCTTCGGGAACGCCTTCGCCAGCTCGATGGTCGTCAGCGAGAAGTCCGCCCCCTCGCCGAACCAGCCGAGGAACGCGTCGGAGCGGTCGAGCAGGACCTCGTTCAGGTCGATGACGGGCCCGCCGGAGGGGCCCTCCGCGATGATCGGCGCGGAGAGCACCACGCGGTCCGTGTAGACGCGCGACAGCGCGTCCTGCGACTGCCGGTCCCCGCTCGTGCGGTACGCGCTCTGCGGCTCGATGAACGCGACCTGGTCCCCGATCCGCTGCCAGTACAGCGTCCGCGCCGGCGTGAAGCCGGTCGCCCAGTTCGAGTCGCTCGCGACGCCCGCCTCCTCGTCCCCGGCCGCGATCGTCCCGATCATGAAGAAGTGCTGCGCCTCGGTCCCGGGGAGCAGCTCCATGATGAGCCGCCGGTCCTTGTCGTGCCGCCACAGGTCGAACAGCGACTCCCCGTCGGCCGTGCTGATGACCTTCTCGAAGCCCTCGCTCACGTCCTCGAAGTCGGGCAGGTCCCCGGCGGCCTCTCGGGCGAGGTCCATCCCCAGCCCCGCCATCTCGCCCGGCGGCAGGATGATCGCTCGCCCGGGGGCGCCGGGGCCGGAGGCGGGATGCGGGTTGGGGCGGGGGGTGGGGGCGGCGGCTCCGGCGGCCAGGAAGAGCGCGAGCGGGGCGACGGCCCAGCGACGGGCGGGCGGGAGACGTACAGGCATGGCGGATTCCCTCGGCGCCCCCTCCGCGGGCCCGCTGCACAGGGGGCCGCGCGGGCGGAGGGCGAGGCGTCATCCTACCGCGGGCCGCCCGGACGCCGAAGCCGATCCGGGCCCGCCCCCGTCGCCCCCCCGCCCATGCCGGTGGGCCCGCCGTCACCCGTCGCGATCCGCCGGGCGGATTCCCGAGGCCGTGCGGCCCGCGGCGGGCCTCCGGGGTTCACAACTGCCAGAGGCCGTGCTCGATCCCGCCCAGGACGTAGATGGCGAAACGCCCCTGCCCCGGGATCTCCGTCGGCGGCATCGCGACTTCCCCGCCCGCGGCCTCGGCGGCCCCGAGGGCCGCGTCGATGTCCTCCACGAGGATGTACGGCCGGACGACGGGCGTCTCCGTGCTGCGCAACGGACCGCGCACGCCGAGGCGCCCGCCGCCGCGCAGCGTGGCCGTTCGGGCGTTGCCGAACTCGGGAACGGGATCGCCGAAGGTGACGCCGTGCGCCCGCTCCAGGGCCGCGCACGTTTCTGCCACCTTGGGCGTGACGATCTCGAGGTAATGGATCTGCACGGGGTGTTCGTCCTTCTTCGCGTGCGGGGCGGCGGCCGGCTCCTGCCGGGGCGCGGCGGCCCCGGGCCGGGCGACGCACAGGAACGCCAGCGACGCGAGACACAGGGCGCCGAGGGCGAGGGGGCGGGGCGTCATGGCGGGGATCCTCCTCCGCGGAGCTTCGGGCCTGATGCCGCGGCGGCGCCGCCGATCGCGGGGCTCCGGGCCCGCCATGGCGTTGTATCGCGTTCCGGACCGGGCGGCGGAGTCAGCGGCGATCGCCGTCGGCCCCGTCGGGTTCGCGCTCGCCGCCCGGGCGTCCGAGGAAGCCCTCGACCCCCTCGCGGAGCTGCTCGGCCGCGTCCCGCACCCGCTCGCCCACCGCGCCGAGGTCTTCGAGCCCGCCGATGCCCAGTTCCGACAGCGGCCGCAGGTTCGCAAGCTGGTTGCGCAGGGTCTCCCGCAGGTCGCCCGGGAGCTGCTCCCCGGCCGCGTTGACCGACGCCTCCAGCAGCGCCTTCACCACGACGCCCGTGAGTTCCGCGACGGAGATCGGCTCGGCCGTGCCGATGTCCGTGAGGGTGATCTCCGGGACCGAGACCGAGACGTCGGCGATCTCCGCGACCTGCCCGGCGAGCGCGCCGAGCCCCGGCCCGGGGTTGTACCGGGCGTTCACCGTGATGTCGCTCAGCGTGAGCCGCCGGACGACGACGTTCGCCCCGCCCTCCTCCGGCGGGGCCGGCTCGCCGCCCTTCTCGAACGCGCCGAGGTTGTCGAGGATCTGCCGATAGTTCGACGCGCCCCCGACCCGCTCGAGGTTCACGGTGATGCCCGAGAGCGTCAGCTCCGGGATCACGGCCGTCCCGCCGCGCACCGCGTCGGCGATCGTCCGCGGGTCGATCGAGACGGCGCCGTTCTCGAGCGTGAGGAACCGCTCGCTCGCGTACCCCGCCTCCCCGGCTCCCGCTCCGATCGGCGGGTTCGCCACCGCGAGCCCGTCGATCGCGAGCGATCCGTCGCCGAGCCCGACTTTGGCGGCGTCCACGGTCGTCTCGACGCCGAGGGCCCGGGTCCCGCCGCGCTCGATCAGCCGCTCGGCGATGGTGTCGGCGTTCGACCGCAGGAAGACGAACGCCACGACCGCGGCGATCACGAGGAGCACGAGCAGCCCGACGACGATCTTCAGCGCGGTCTTCATGGCGCAGGCATCCGGAGAAAGAAGGCGGGGCGAGGGTCCGGAAGCGCGGGACCGCGCGGGGCGGGCCCGCGCAGAATGATCGCCCGGCGAGCGGCCCCGCCGGGCGATCATGGCTCTCCGACGCCGCCGCTCAGCGGCGGAAGGCGTCGAGCATCGTCTGGCGGAGGGTCACCTCGTCGAACGGCTTCTCGATGATGGGCACCTCGCCGATCTCCGAGGTGTCCACGCCCGAGCCGTAGCCCGTCACGAGGATCATGGGGATGCCGCGCTCCTTGAGCACCTTGGCGACCGGCATGACGTCCTGGTCGCCGAGGTTGACGTCGAGCAGCGCGCCGTCCATCTCCTCGGTCTTCGCGGCCTTCAGGGCCGCTTCGAGGCTGGGGACCGGCCCGACGACCTCGCACCCGAACTCGTCGAGGAACGTCTGGATCTCCTTGGCGACCATGTGCCAGTCCTCGACGACGAAGATGCGCAGCCCGGCGAGCCCTCTCCTCTGCTGATTAGCGACCGTCATGGCGTCACGAAGCTCCTCTCAAGCGGCCCCGGCATCCGAGCGATCGACTCGACGAGCGGGAACCGGATCACGCAGCGTAGCCCGTTGGGCGAGAAGTGGAGCGAAGCGCTCCCTTGGAGATCATACGCGATTCCCTGCTCGATGAGTTCGTGCCCGAACCCGCGGCGCCGGGGTTCGGAAACCTCCGGTCCCCCGGATTCGACCCACTCGATGCGGAGCCGCCGCCCGTCCTCCGGATCCCGATCCCACCGAACATCTACCTTCCCGCCCGGCGCCGACAGCGCGCCGTGCCGCGCCGCGTTGTCCGCCAGCTCGTGGAAGACCATCGAGAGCGTCAGGGCCGGCTTGCTCTCCACCTCCACCGGCGGCCCGCTCGCCCGGAAGCTGTCGGGCTCGGCGGGATCCCGCAGCGGCGCCGCGGCCGTCGTGATGATGTCCGCCAGCCGCGTCCCACGCCAGGAGGCCCGGGTGAGCAGCCCGTGGGCCCGCGCGAGGGAGTGCAGACGCCCGCCGAAGCTCCTCCGGAAGCGGTGCAGATCCTCCGAACGGGCCATCGTCTCGCGCGCCAGCGAGAGGACCGTCGCCAGCGTGTTCTTCACCCGGTGGCTCAGCTCGTAGTTCAGCTCCCGCAGGGCCCGCTCCCGCGCCTGCAGCTCCGTGAGCTGGGCCCGGAGGTCGTACTGGTGCTGCCGCGCCCGCAGGGCGCTCCGCACGGCGCTGACCAGGTGCAGCACCGGGATCGGTCGGTCCAGCAGCGTCACGTTGTGCCGCCGCCGCGCGAGGTCCAGGTACGGCGGGCAGGGGGCCTGCGGAGCGGTCAGCACCAGCACCGGAAGATCCGACCAGGCGGGCTGCGCGTCCAGCCGCTCGCACAAGCGCTTGGCCGCGTGCTCATCGAGCGTCTCCGCCGTCAGCAGCAGGGCGCCGAACTCCGGCTCGGTCCGGAACAGCAGGTCGGAGGCGCGTCGGTACGCGACGGCGTCGATCCCCGTGCGATGCAGTTGCTCGGCCAGCAGCTCGGCGTCCCGGCCCTGCGATGCGCACACCAGCACGCGGAACGCCCCGCCCTGCCCCGGCTCCGGACGCCCCCCGCTCATGATCCGGTCTCCTCCTCCGGACGGGCACACCCCCCTCGGCCCGGCCGCTGGCGGCCGGAACGAGCAGGCGGAAGAGTCCGGAGGTTGAGTCGGTGCAACGAAGGCATGATGAACGAAGGCGTGGAAGGCGGAGTCGGTACTGTATACGGCAGCCCGCCTCCCAAGATCCGCGCTCGCACTCTTTGCCCTCCGGAACCTCCCCCGAAGGTTTCGACGCGGGAAAGATTCTGTTCGGGTTGCCCCCTATACACGGGAGAACGCGAGGTTTGGCCGTGCGGCCCGTTCATCATCGGCCGCGCCCGCCCTTGGACCCGAGCGGGTACGCTTGGCCCCCCCGCGGAGGCACGATGAACGAAACCGCCGTCTACGCCGGCAGCTTCGACCCGCCCACGAACGGTCACGCCTGGATGATCGAGCGCGGCAGCCGGGTCTTCGACCGGCTGATCGTCGCCGCGGCCCGGAACCCCGAGAAGAGCTACACCTACCCGCTCGAGCGGCGGCTGGCGTGGCTGCGGGAGATCGCACGGCCGTACCCGAACGTGGAGGTCGCCGAGATCCAGAACCAGTTTCTCGCCCATTACGCCCGCGACCGGGGCGCGAAGTTCGTCCTCCGCGGGATCCGGAACACGGCCGACTACCAGTACGAACGCGCGATGCGCTACGTGAACAGCGACCTCCACCCGGGGCTGACCAGCGTCTTCCTGATGCCGCCGCGGGAGCTGTGCGAGACCAGTTCGAGCATGGTCCGGGGCATGATCGGTCCGGACGGCTGGGAAGAAGTCGTCCGCGGCATGGTGCCGCCCTGCGTCTTCAAGGACCTGCTGGCGATGGACCGGGGGGGAGCGGGCGAGGCGGGGGGGCTGGTGCTCGGCGTGGAGGAAGGCCGGAACTGACCGCCGCTCCGGGCCGAGGGCTGGAGGTGAGGAGGGGAAGGGGTGGGAAGGGGTGGGATGGGGTGGGGTGCGTCCGAGAACGCTCGGGTGGAGAAACCGAGGGGGAATCGGGATTTCCTGGCGTTTGGCGCACGCGGCGCTCGGGCGGCGGGGCGAGCGGGTAGGCTCGGCCTCGGGTGGACGGGGGGCGGGGCTGGCGGGGAGCAGGAGGCCTCGATGCGCGAGGGCGAGCGTCGGCGTTGGCTGCTCAAGCGGTGGGTCGAGCTGTGCGACCGGCTGTGTCCGGAGATGCCGTTCGAGTCCGCGGACGCGATCTTCGCGGTGCTCCAGGGGCTGTACGCGTGCCCGAGGCGGCACTACCACGGGCTGGGGCACGTGCGGCAGTGCCTGCTTGCGCTCGACGGGCTGCTGGAAGCGGGGCGGGGCGAGTTCGCGAGCGTTCGGCCGGATCTGGCCAGGCTCGCGGTCTGGACGCACGACGCGATCTTCGAGAGCCAGCGGAACGACAACGAGCAGCGGTCCGCCGAAGTGGCGAAGCTGATCTGCGGGCGGTTCGGGCTGAGCCTGGACGCGACGCAGGCCGTGGCCGGGATGGTGCTCGCCACGCGGCACCGGGCTGCGGGGGTGGGGGTGCCGCTGTCGCCGGAAGAGCGTCTGGTGGCGGACGCGGACCTGGCGGTGCTGGCGGGCGACGAGGCGAGCTACGACGCGTACGCGGCCGGGGTCCGTCGGGAGTTCGCGTTCCTGGACGACGCCGAGTTCGCGAGCGGCCGGGCCGGGTTCGTGCAGCGGATGCTGGGGCGGGAGCGGATCTTCCAGACCGAGACGGGGCACCGCCTCTTCGAGTCCCGCGCCCGCGAGAACCTGCGGCGGGAG